>CAZTHY010000007.1:15602-17087 GCA_964613205.1 uncultured Oscillospiraceae bacterium | reverse complement strand
CCGGAGCATCAGGACAAGGTGTTCGAGCGGTTCTACCGTGTGGATAAGAGCCATTCCAAGCAGTCCGGCGGCACCGGCCTTGGCCTGTCCATCGTCAAGCACGCCGTGCAGTACCATCACGGCAAGATCACCGTGGAAAGCGAACCGGACAAGGGAACCACGATCTCCGTTCTCTTTGATACAATCGCATAAAAGAGCAAGGCACTGACCGTATGGCCAGTGCCTTGTGTTATAGCGCAAACAATTGCCACGGTTCTGTCTCCGGCGGTGCCTTTTTGAACTCCATTCTCTCCCCTGTCTGAGGATGGAGGAACGACAGCCGGTACGACCACAATGCGATGGGGTAGATGGGGTCGCCCTCTACGCCGTAGCGGCGGTCGCCTGCCAGCGGCCAGCCGCGGGAGGAAAACTGCACCCTGATCTGGTGCGTCCGGCCGGTGAGCAATTCGATCTCCACCAGCGAAAGGCCGTCACTGACGGCCAGCACACGGTAGCGCAGCCGCGCTTCCTGCACGCCCTTCCCTGCCGCCTGTGCCACATACGTCAGCCGCTTCTCCCTGTCCCGCCCCAGCAGGTCGGTCAGCTCCCCGCTCTCCGGCGGCGTGCCCCGCACCACCGCCAGATACGTCTTTTCAAACTGCCCCTCTCTGATCTGCCGTGACAGTTCACCGGCGGCGTAAGCGCTGCGGGCGCAGACCATCAACCCCGACACCGGCGCGTCCAGCCGGTGGACGGTGCGGATACACTCCGTTCCCAATTCCCGCCGCAGCAGATCCGGCATACCGCCCCGCTTGTCGGTGGCGATGACACCGGCGGGCTTTACCGCCACCACGATGCGCTCGTCCTGATACACGATGTCCATATACGTCTCCCCTTTCGCTACGAGTCTACCACATTGTCACCGTTTTGTAAAACATTTTGAATTTTTCGATGCTTTTGCATAGAAAAAAGGGTTGACAAGGGAGGTCTAATACGTTAGACTATCCCCAAGAGGTCTAATATGTTCGACCAAAAGGAGGTATGCGTCATGGACACCCCGAAGATCTTCGACAGTGAGCTGAAATTCTGCGAGATCCTGTGGCAGCACCAGCCGGTTAAAAGCAGCGAGCTGGTGCGCCTGTGCGCCGATGCGCTGGGCTGGAAAAAATCCACCACCTACACCGTCATCAAGCGCCTGACGGAGCGGGGCGTGGTGCAGACGGAAAACGCCGTGGTGACGGCGCTGGTAGACCGTCAGGAGGTACAGGCGGCGGAGAGCCGCGCCTTTGTGGAGCGCAGCTTCGGCGGCAGTCTCCCCGGGTTTTTGGCCGCCTTTGCCGGCGGGCGGGGACTGACAACGGCGGAGGCCGACGAGCTGCGGCGGATGATCGACAAATTTGAGGAGGATGGCCATGTGGAGTGAACTTTTCGACTCGGTACTGACCCTTTCCTGGCAGGCGGGCATCATCGCGCTGGTCATCATGGCGCTGCGGCCGCTGCTGAAAC
>CAZTHY010000007.1:0-15502 GCA_964613205.1 uncultured Oscillospiraceae bacterium | reverse complement strand
GGTACTGGTAGGCGTCGCAGCGGTGGTCATCTGTATTTTCCTGCTGACAAAGCCGGTCGATACGGTCACTCCGCCGGAACCCGTCCCCCCTCCCGCCGATACGAACATTTCGCTGGAGCCCACTCCCCTGCCGCTGTGGATGCAGAATAACTCCGTGGTGTACTATGACGGTATGTTGCAGCGCACCATCGGGCAGGGCGGCGACCTGACGGAGGACGAGATCGCAAGTCGGGCGGACATTCAGACGATCGGTATGTACAGCGACACCATTCTGGTGGAGCCCTGCACGAAGGTGGAGTACGACCTCCACGGCTTCCTGCAAAACGTCTACTACCTCAACGGCTTCGGTGAATACCAGCTGGCACCTCTCAGCGCCCGCACCACCGTCTCCCTCCCCCGCTGGATGGCGCCCAACACCATCGTCCGTGTGGACGAGAACATGGTGCTGTCCTTCACCCAGGGCAACTTCCTGCTGCCGGAGGAGATCGAAGCGCGGAAGGATATCCGAAAGGCCGGTGGCATCACCGCCGGTGCGCTGGCCTGTGAGCCGAATATGCAGGCGCAGTATGGTGCAGACGGGCAGATCGTCATGCTCTACCGCAAAGAGGCCGATGGCACCTACTCCGGCATAAGGCCGGAAAACTGGCCGGTGTACACGGCCACCTCCTCCCTCTACGCCCTCCGTACCTCCTATGTGGGGTGACGCAGCAGCGGCAATGTGGAGCTGCCGGTCTACGTCCTCCTCCGGTGACCTATGACATAACATGACGAAACCCTCCGGCAATGCCGGAGGGTTTCGCTTTTTATCAGTCGTGTTCGCTGCCGGCGTAAAGCCCCGCCACGTCGTCCAGCGCCACGGAGAAGGCCGCCGTCTGTGCCTCGGTACCGGCACCGGCCTTGTCCATAATGGCCTGCATGATGGCGCTGCGCTTTTCGTTGGGCGTCACCAGCAAAATCAGCTCCCGCTCCTCGGTGATGGCCACGCCGAAGAACTTGGCCGCGTTCTCCGCGTCGGTGGCACGGGCGTGGATGACGGTGCCGCCACGGGCACCGGCGGCGGAGGCCGCCTCCATCACCATACCGGTGCAGCCGGCGTTGGTGACGGCCACGATGAGTTGATAACCGCTGTCGTTCATCAGTTCTTCCTCCTTTACGGTCATGTCCGGCTGGGCATCGGGCTTGCCGGATATGAGATAGTCCAGCGCCGTCTTGCCGCCTACACTGCTCAGGTGCAGGCACACGGCGATACCGCTGCCCGGGCGGTCGATGCGCATGGTGTCCACCAGCTCACGCATCAGTGTCTCCTTCACGGCGGGGGTGACGACGGAGAGCATGACGGATTTCTCCGTAGCCTCCAAGCCCAGCGTGCTTAAAATATCGTTGCTGGCGGTGCCGCGACCCAGCGCGGTGAACACCACCGGTGCGCCGAAGGCGCGGTAGAAATCGAGGAAATGGGTGGCTCCCATCACACGGCTGGTGATGGTGATCATCAGATACAGTCTGTTGTTCGTCTGTTGGCTCATGTCACTACCTCCCTCAGCACAGCTCGATGATCTCTTCCGCCACGGCTGCCGTGACCGGTGGTGCGGCGCGGCGCAGATGGCGCTTGTAGCTCAAACCCAACAGCTGGATGGTCACCAGCGGCGTCATGGCTACCATGGCCACCACGCCGAAGGCGTCGGTGACGAGGTTGCCGCCCACCGCCTCACAGGCACCCAGCGCAAAGGGCAGCAGGAACGTGGCCGTCATGGGGCCGGAGGCCACGCCGCCGGAGTCAAACGCCACGGAGGTGAAGATGTCCGGCACCACGAAGCTCAGCGCAAGACTCAGCGCATACCCGGGGATGAGGATCCACATAATAGAGATACCCGTCAGCACCCGCACCATGGCAAGACCCAGCGAAACGGCCACGCCGACAGACAGCGCCGTATTCATGGCGCTGGCGGGGATGGCACCGGCGGTGATCTCCTCCACCTGCTTGTTCAGCACATGGACGGCCGGCTCCGCCTGCACGATGAAGTAGCCGATGACCATGGCGATGGGGATGAGGATCCAGTTGTAGGAAAGTCCGGCGATGCTGCCGCCCAAAAAGCTGCCCACCGGCATGAAGCCCACGTTGACGCCCATCAGGAACAGCGCCAAGCCGATGTACACATACAGGAGACCCACGATCATGCTCAGCAGCTCCCGCTTCTTCAGCCGCTTTGTCACCAGCTGGAACAGCACCAAAAAGGCGGCGATAGGCAGCAGCGCCGTGGCCGTTTCCTTCAGATATTCCGGCAATTCGTGGACGTAGAGGGAGAACATCTCCACCGTGTCCTTGGCGTCGGGCATGACGGAGGCGGTGTAGGCCGTGCCGTCAGGCTCATAGAGCAGCCCCAGCAGCAGTACGGTGATGATGGGGCCGATGGAGCACAGCGCCACGAGGCCGAAGCTGTCGCCGCCGGCCTGCTTGTCGCTGCGGACGGCACAGACGCCGACGCCCAGCGCCATGATGAAGGGCACCGTCATGGGGCCGGTGGTCACGCCGCCGGAGTCGAACGCCACCGCCCAGAAGTCCGGCGAGACGAACATGGCCAGCGTAAAGACGAGGATGTAAAATCCGATAAGCAGCCAGCGAAGCTGGATGCCCAGCACGATACGCAGCAGCGCGATGACCAAAAACACGCCTACGCCCACCGCCACCGACCATATAATGGTATTGTTGGGGATGGAGGGCACCTGATTGGCCAGCACCTGCAAGTCCGGCTCCGCCACGGTGATGATGACACCGATGAGGAAGCCGATACCGGCGATGATCCAGATCTTCCGTGAGCGGGTGATCTCACTGCCCACCGCCTGACCCAGCGGTGTCATGGACATCTCCGAGCCCAGTGTGAAAAAGCCCATGCCCACGATGAGCATCACGCCGCCGATGAGGAATGCCACCATGGCGTTGTTGGGCACCGGCGCAATGGTGAAGCACAGCGCCAGCACGATGAGGATCACCGGCAGCACCGAGGTCAGGGATTCCTGCATGGGTTTCTTGAAAATGGTGACGAGACTGTTGCCGCTCTGCCGCTTCTTCCGCAGACGGGCTTTCTCGTCCTGTACAGTTCTGCGCGTCAATATGACCTTCCTTTCCAATACATAGATTCACAAGCCACATTCAAATAAAGAGCGCGTCTGTCCTCCACGGGCAGACACGCTCAGGTGTCTTTGTACGTCTATTGTACCACAACTGCCGCCGCAGTACAAGTAACCAAACTGTTAAGCTTTTGTAAAAATAAGTGCTACCGCGTGGGCGGCCATACCCTCGCCGCTGCCGGTAAAGCCTAAATGCTCCTCGGTGGTGGCCTTGAGGGAGACACGGCTCACGTCCACGTCCATGGCCGCTGCCAGCTTTTGCCGCATTTCGCCGATATAGGGTGCCAGCTTAGGCGACTGTGCCACGATGGTGCCGTCCACGTTGCCGATGGCGTAGCCCTTTTCCCGCAGCAGCGCCGCCACACGGCCAAGCAGCGCCACACTGTCGGCTCCCGCATAGGCGGGGTCGCTGTCGGGAAACAGCTTGCCGATGTCGCCCAGCGCCGCCGCGCCTAAGAGGGCATCCATGATGGCGTGGGTGATGACGTCGGCATCGGAGTGACCCAGCAGCCCTTTTTCATAGGGCACCGTCACGCCGCCCAGCACCAGCGGTCTGTCCGCCACCAGCCGGTGAACGTCGTAGCCGTGGCCGATGCGAAAATCGCTCATACGCCCTCCCGCTGCCGAAGCAGCGCCTCCGCCAGCGTCAGATCCTGTGCGGTGGTGATCTTGATGTTCTCACGCCAACCGGCGGTGAGGTAAACCTCCTTGCCCAGCCGCTCCACGGCGGAACAGTCGTCCGTCAGCTCCACGCCGCCATCCAGCGCCGATTGCAGCGCCGCTTTGACGATGTCCGCCTGAAAGACCTGGGGAGTCTGCACGGCGAACAGCGTCTTTCTGTCCGGCGTGGACTTCACCACGCCCCGAATGTCGTCCGCCACCTTCACTGTGTCCGTCACCGGCAGCGCCGGTGCGGCGGCGTAGGTGCGCTCGCCCAGGGCGATCATCTCGTCGATCTGCTCCGGCAGGATGAGGGGACGCGCCCCGTCGTGGATGGCCAGCAGCTCTGCGTTGCCCTCCACCGCCAGCGCCGCTAAAAGCACCGATTCGGCGCGGCTCTTGCCGCCCTCCACCACACGCACCGGCTTCATGAGGCAGGCTTCAGCGCACAGCGCCGCCATCTCCTCCAGCCGGTCATGGCGGACGGCCACCACGATCTCGTCCACACGCTCCGCCTCGTCCAGCGCCCGCAGCGTATGCACCAGCACCGGCTCACCCAGCAGGTCAGCCGTCAGCTTGTCGGTGCCGCCCATCCGCTCTGAGCTGCCTGCCGCCGCTACGATGGCGGCGCAGTAGGGGTGGAGCGACACGGTGATCCGCCATTTTCCCAGCACCTTATCCAGCAGCTTACCCATCGTCTCTCGCCCCTTTCATCATCATGGAATCGATCCACCCCTCGGCGGTGTCGTAGGCCATCTGCTGCACCAGTGCCACCTCGGAGAGTAAGATCTGCTTGGCGGAGCGCAGCATTTTCCGCTCACCGGTGGAAAGACCACGCCGCGCGTCACGCCGCATCAGTCCCTTCACCACGCCGGCCACCTCGGTGAGATTGCCGCTTTTCAGCCGCGCCATGTTCTCCCGATAGCGGCGGTTCCAGTTCTTCTCCTCCTCCACCGGCAGTGTGGGGATGTCCTCCACCACGCGGCGCAGCTCCGCCGCCGTTAAAGGCAGGCGCAGCCCGATAGCGTCGCAGTTGTCGGCAGGCAGTTTCAGCACCAGTCCGCTGACAGCCGAGCGGAATACATAGTAGGTGCGCGCCGCGCCGGTAAGCAGCTCACGGGTAATATCCTCGATAACACCTGCGCCGTGGAGCGGATGCACCACCTGCTGGCCGATACCGTACATAGCCGCACCTCCTTCCTGTACACATTCTTGGCCTGATTATACCGTATTTCGCCCCGCTTTACAAGACATTTTCCGCATTTGCAGGGGACGGAAATAAGATGTTTGCTATTTCTCCGCCGCTGTGGTACAATGCGGGGTATAAGGTGGAGTTTTATGAAAAAACGTAGCTTTACACTGCCGCCCCGACTGGAAAACAGCCTTACCGGCCGCATGGTGGCGCGGTATTACGCCCACGATGTGGCGCGGGACAGCGCGGCGCTGACGTACTACCTGCTGTTTGCCCTGTTTCCGCTGCTGATCCTCATCAGCACGCTGCTGGGTCTTTTGCAGCTGGACGTGGCGTATATCACCGCCGTGCTGGAACCGCTGCTGCCGGCCGACGTGCTGAACGTGGTGCTGTCCTATCTGGAATACGTCTCCTTAAATCCAAGTCGTCAGCTCTTTTGGTTCAGCCTCGTCTTTTCCGTGTGGTTTCCCATGCGGGCTACCGGCTCACTGATGCACTCGCTGCGAAAGGCGTTCGGCCAAAAAGCGCCGGAGAGCGTTGTCAAAGGGCAGATACAGGTGCTGCTGTTCACCGTTTGGCTCATCGTGGTCATTGCGGTGACGCTGGTGCTGGTGGTGGTAGGCCGTCAGGGACTGGCCTTTATCGGGCGGCTGGTGACAATTCCGGAGAAGTTCGTGTCGCTGTGGCTGTACCTGCGGTTTGCGGTGCTGGCGGCCATTATGGCGGTGTCGCTGGCGCTGCTCTATATGCTGGCGCAGGGACGGCGGCAGCCGCTGCGGGAGGTACTCCCCGGCGTGGTGACGTCGCTGATGGCATGGATGGTGCTGAGCATGGCCTTTTCCTACTATGTGGAGACCATGGGGCGCTATTCGGTGCTGTACGGCTCCATCGCCACGGTGATCGTGGTGCTGCTGTGGCTGTATATGTCGGGACAGGTGCTGATACTGGGGGCGGAGTTCTCCGCCGCCTTAACGGAGAAACGGAATGCGGAACACCGCAGGGAGGAACAAACATGAAGATCATCATCGTAGGCTGCGGCAAGGTGGGCTTTGCCATCGCCCAGCAGCTGACACAGGAGAACCACGATCTGACGGTAGTGGACACCGACGGTGAACATCTCTCCCGCGCCGACGGCGAGCTGGACGCCATGTGTCTGGCGGGCAACGGCGCGTCTATCAGCACGCTGATGGAGGCCGGTGCGCGGAATGCCGATCTGGTCATCGCCGTCACCGGACTGGACGAGACGAACCTCGTCTGCTGCCTCATCGCCAAAAGTCTCGGCGCCATGCACACCATCGCCCGCGTCCGCAACCCCGACTACCGGCGGGATGCCGATATGCTGAAGCGGGAGATCGGCCTTGACATGGTCATCAACCCCGACCTGGCAGCGGCGCAGGAGATCGCCCGCATTCTCAGCTTCCCTGCCGCCATCTCCGTGGAGCCCTTCGCCGGCGGGCGCATCGACATGATCGGCTTCCAGTTGCAGGAGAGCGACACCATCTTAGGCCACAGTCTCAGCGATTTCCACCGCCAGCGGGCGGCGGAGGTGCTGATCTGCGCCGCCCAGCGGGGCGACGAGTGCATCATCCCCAACGGCTCCTTCGTGCCGCAGCTGGACGACCGGCTGTACATGGTAGGCGCGAAAACGGAGCTGCACAAGATGCTGAAAACCATGGGGCGCAGTCTCCAGCGGGTGAAGGACGTGTCCATTTTAGGCGGCAGCCGCATCAGTATGTACCTCTCGTGGGAGCTGGCCAAGTCCGGCACGAGGGTGCATATCGTGGAGAAGAACCACGAAAAGTGCATCCGCCTTTCCGACAACCTGCCCAACGCTATGATCATCGAGGGTGACGGCACCGACAGCAGCCTTATCCACTCGGAAAACCTGTTCGGCACCGACGGCTTCGTGTCCCTCACCGATCGGGACGAGGACAACCTGCTGATGGCGCTGTCCGCCCGCCGTGCCGGTGTGCGGAAGGTGCTGGCCAAGATGACCCGCCCCAACTATATGGATCTGGTGCAGGAGACCGGCCTTGGCAGCATCATCAGTCCCAAGGACATCATCGCCAATCAGATCACCCGCTACGTCCGTGCGCTGGCCAACTCGCAGGATATGGCGGTGGAGTCCCTCTACAAGCTGCTGGGCGGCCGCGTGGAGGCGCTGGAATTCACCGTCAGCGACGACGGTGCTGAGCTGCTGGACAAGCCCTTGAAGGATCTGGAGCTGAAATCCGGCATCCTGCTGGCTGCCATCGTGCGGGAGGGACGCACCATCATCCCCGGCGGCCTGACTACCATCCGCCCCGCCGACCATGTGCTGGTGGTCACCAACCAGCGTGGTCTTACCGACCTGAGGCATATTTTGGCATAACGAAAGCCCTCTGCACCGCAGAGGGCTTCTTTCTATTCAGTCATCCGCTGACGCGCCAGCGTCAGGAGTGCGCCCTTTTCGTTGACGGCAGCGCCGTCCACCACCGCATCCAGCAGGGTATTCAGCATTTCACCGACGGCGGCGCCGTGCAGTCCCAGCGCCATCATGTCGCGGCCATTTACCGCCAGCTGCTTGAGGGAGAAGCAGCTCTCCCGCGCTAAAAGGTCGTTCAAAATGGATTCCGCTTTGTCCATCTCC
This sequence comes from uncultured Oscillospiraceae bacterium, assembly GCA_964613205.1. Classification (GTDB taxonomy): domain Bacteria; phylum Bacillota; class Clostridia; order Oscillospirales; family Oscillospiraceae; genus Vescimonas. The sequence continues at coordinate 7,895 of CAZTHY010000007.1, read as the reverse complement.
ACGCTGTGGCTGCGATAAACTTCGCTCTGTGCGCCGTTGTCCGCCCGCTTCAGATCAATGAGCTGACGCAGCGTGTCCTCCCCCAATCGCCGCAAGGCGCGTCCGACGGACTGCTCCGTGCGGGGGATGTCCCGATCGTGCCAGCTCACCAGCGTGACGATGCGCTCCCGCCGGTGGTTGTCCATCCGCAGACGGCGGCAGATTTCCTCCGCCATGGTCTCCGACCGCTTGCCGTGGCCGTAGAAATGCCCTACGCCCGCCTCATCCACAGTGAAGCAAGCGGGCTTGCCCACGTCGTGGAGCAGCGCCGCCCAGCGCTGCCCTGCCTCCGCCGGTACCAGCGAAGCCGCTCTGACGCAGTGCTCCCACACGTCATAGCAGTGGTGGGGATTCCGCTGGTCAAGCCCCACACAGGGCAAAATCTCCGGCAGGAATACGCCCAGCACATCGGGGTAAGCTAACAGCACGTCGGCCATGTGGCCGCCCAGCAGCAGCTTGTCCATCTCCACCAGCAGCCGTTCCACGGCGATGGCACGGAGAAGGGGCGCTTTCCGCCGCAGCGATGCGGCTGTCTCTTCCTCGATAGTAAAGCCCAGCACGGCAGCAAACCGCAGCGTCCGCATGATACGCAGTGCGTCCTCGTCAAACCGCCGCTCTGGCTCGCCCACGCAGCGGAGAATGCCCTTTTCCAGGTCCTCCCGTCCGCCGAAGGGGTCGGCCATGCGGCCACGGACATCCATGGCCATAGCGTTCACCGTCAGGTCGCGGCGGGCAAGATCCTCCTCCAGCGAGTGGGAAAACCGCACCGTGTCCGGCCTTCTGTGGTCGGTGTACACGCCGTCACAGCGGAAGGTGGTGACCTCGATGGCCATTCCCTCCTGCTTCACCGTCACCGTTCCGTGGCGCAGTCCGGTGGGGACGGCACGGTCGCCAAACAGCGCCATGACCTGCTGGGGACGCGCGTCGGTGGTCACATCCCAGTCCGACGGCACCGCACCGCGGAGTATATCCCGCACGCAGCCGCCTACCGCCCAGCCCTGAAAACCCGCCGTTTCCAGCGTGTGCAGCACCGACTGCACCGGCTTTGGGATCATGTTGCCGCCCCCTTTCGTGAAAATCAGTTGCACTTCCGGCTTCTCTGTACTATAATAGTTTAGTAATTTTTCCGCCGCTGTCAAGACGGCGACGATAAAAACCGCCTTTCGGCGGCCATAAGAACCCACCCTTCTTAAAGGAGGCCATCTATGTTTCATCCCACCGAGGACTTTCACAAGTATATCCATACCGGTAAGCGCGTCCATCTGGCCGGTATCGGCGGCGTGTCCATGTGCGCGCTGGCAGAGGTATTGCAGGGCGCAGGTGTGACGGTGCAGGGCTCCGACATGACGGACAGCGACACGGTACGTCATCTCCGCAGTGTCGGCATCCCCGTGGCCATCGGCCACTCCGCCGAAAATCTGAAGGACTGCGACGCCGTCATCCGCACCGCCGCCATCCACGACAACAATCCGGAGATCGCCGGTGCTATCGCCCGCGGCATCCCCGTCTACGAGCGGGCGCAGGCGTGGGGCGCCATCATGCAGGGCTACCAAAACGCCCTGTGCATCGCCGGTACCCACGGCAAGACCACCACCTCCTCCATGGCCGCCCACATCTTCATGGCGGCGCAGGCCGACCCCACCGTGATGATCGGCGGCACGCTGCCGCTGCTCCACTCCGGCTATCGGGTAGGTCAGGGGGACACCATCATTCTGGAGAGCTGCGAGTACTGCAACTCCTTCCTCAACTTCTTCCCCACTGTGGCGGTGATCCTGAACGTCCACGCCGACCATCTGGACTTCTTCAAGGACCTGGCCGACATCCAGCACTCCTTCCGTCAGTTCGCCGCACTGGTGCCGGAAAACGGCACCGTCATCGTCAACGGCGACGACGAGGGCGCTATGGCCGCCCTGTCCGGTCTTGGCCATCCCCTGCTCACTTACAGTGTGAAAGACCCCGCCGCCGACTGCCGCGCCGAAAACGTGTCCTTCTTCGACGGCTACGGCGATTTTGACGTGGTCATCCACGGCAAACCCTACGCCCACGTCTCCCTCCACGTCCCAGGCAGCCACAACGTCTCCAATGCGCTGGCCGCCGCCGCTGCCGCCTATGTGCTGGGCATCCCCGGCCGCGCCGTCAGCGAGGGCCTGGCCACCTTTACCGGTGCGGGACGGCGGTTCGAGCGGAAGGGCTCCTTCCACGGCGCGGAGGTCTACGACGACTACGCCCACCACCCCGACGAGGTGGCGGCGCTGCTGTCCGCCGCCCGCTCCCTGCCCCACAAGCGGCTGATCCTGGCGTTCCAGCCCCACACCTACACCCGCACCGCCGCGCTGTTCGACGACTTTGTGCACGTCTTACAGAAGCCTGACCGCGTGGTGCTGGCGGAAATTTACGCCGCCCGCGAGAAAAACGAGCTGGGCATTTCCTCCCGCGATCTGGCGGCGCAGATCCCCCACGCCGTCTACTGCTCCACGCTGGAGCAGACCGCCGACGTGCTGGCGGACATCGCGCAGGAGGGCGATCTCATCTTCACCGTCGGCGCAGGCGACATCTACCGCGCCGGTGAAATACTGCTGAAACGAGGTGACACGCCATGACCATTTCCCCTGTCTGTGACGGCGCTCCCGCTCAGCGCCGCGAAAGTCCCGAACAGGACTGCTACGACGTGCTGAATGCGCTGTCCATCCCCTTTACGAGAGTCGATCACGACGCTGCCTTCACCATGGAGGCCTGCGAGGGCATTTCCAAGGCGCTGGACGTCCATATCTGCAAAAACCTGCTGCTGACACCCCGCAACCGCAGCGCCTTCTACCTGCTGTGTATGCCGGAGGATAAGCCCTTTTCCACCAAGGATTTCTCCAAGCTCATTGGCTCGTCCCGCCTGAGCTTCGCCACACCGGAGGATATGGAGTCGCTGCTCCACACCGCCCCCGGCTCTGCGTCGCTGCTGGGTCTGCTGTTCGACACGGAGCACCGCGTCACGCTGGCCATCGACCGTTCCGTGGCCGAGGCGGAGTGGTTCGGCTGCCACCCCTGCCGCAACACCAGCTCCCTCCGCCTGAAAACCGCCGACATCCTCCACACCTTTCTGCCCCACACCGGCCACGAACCGGTGATCGTAGAGCTATAAAAAAAGGCCGCCATTGGCGGTCTTTTTTCAGCACAAATACTGCGCCAAACCCACCATGATGGGCATGGTGAGGGCGGAGAAGGCGGTTTGCACCGATACCATGGAGGAGGTCAGCGCCGTGTCGCCGCCGAATTTGGCGGCAAACATACTCAGCAGTGCCGCCGGAGGGGCGCTGGCGGCGATGACCAGCACCAGCGACAGATCATGGGGCACATGGAACAGCAGACACACCGCCAGCGACAGCAGCGGCAGCGCCACCAGCCGTAAGCCCATAGCCAGCCAGGAAGTCGTGTCCCGCAGCGCCTTGCGGAAGTCGGCGCGGCTGAGCTGGCAGCCCACCACGATCATGGGCAGCGGCGTGTTCAGGTCGGCGATATACCGCACCGGCACCATCAGTATTTCCGGTATGGTGATCTGCATCAGGTACAGCGCCATGGCCACCACTGTGCCGATAACGCCCGGGTTCAGGATCAGGGGTTTCAGCTTCAGCCGGTTCCGGTCGCCGGTGTGGATATAGACGCCCACTGTCCAGCTCAGAAGCGTAAAGACCAGCACATAGGCGGTGCCGTAAAAGACGCCGATGCTGCCCAGCAGCGCCGTCATCAGCGGATAGCCCATATAGCCGCAGTTGGTAAAAATAGTGGCAAACCGCAGCGCCCCCTGCCGGTGCTTGTCCTCGCTGCGGATAAGCATGGACGCGGCGATAAACAGCAGGTGCAGCACCAGCGACACGGCGGCCACAATGAGAAAGCCGTGTAAACTGTCGTGCTCCAGCGGCCGCTGGTAGGCCACCAGCGTCATGCAGGGCGTGACCACATACATGACAAGGCTGCTGAGAGAGGTGGAGCCCACCTCGTCGATGAGCTTGACTTTACCGATGAGAAAGCCCACCGCCAGCAGGAGGTACAGCGTGATGATCTGCTGACCGACAGTGATAAAAGATTGCAGCATAAGCCGTTATCCTCCCGTTAAGAAAAAGTCCACCCGATAAGTCTATCACAAATCTTTTCGCTGTCAAGAGAAAGTGTTGTCTTACGGCGGAAAACGGCGTATAATAGAGGGTACTATGACCACACGGAGGAGATCCCTATGAAACTGATGGTGCTGGACGGCAACAGTCTCGTCAACCGTGCCTACCACGGCGTTCGGCCTCTGACCACACGGCAGGGGCTGTATACCAACGCCATTTTCGGCTTCCTCACCACGCTGCAAAAGCTGACGGAGGAGGAGAGCCCCGACGCGCTGTGCGTCACCTTCGACCGGCGGGAGCCTACCTTCCGCCACAAGGCCGACAGCACCTACAAGGCCAAGCGCAAGCCCATGGCGGAGGAGCTGGCGCAGCAGTTTGCACCGTTGAAAGAGGTGCTGGATGCCATGTCCATCCCCCGCTATGAGCTGTCCGGCTACGAGGCCGACGACCTGATCGGCACCATCTCCCGCCGGTGCGAGGCAGAGGACTGGGAGTGCGTCATCGTCACCGGCGACAAGGACAGCTTGCAGCTCATCACCGACAAGACACGGGTGAAGCTCATCACCGGTATGCCCGGGCGGGACAACTACAAGAACATGACGCCGGCGCAGTTCCGCGAGGACTACGGCTTCGACCCCATCCACATGATCGACCTGAAGGCGCTGATGGGCGACGCATCGGACAACATCTCCGGCGTGCCGGGTATCGGCGAAAAGACCGCCATGGGGCTGATCCAGCAGTGCGGCAGCATCGACGAGGTGTACGGCAGGCTGGACGAGCTGGGTCTAAAAGCCGGAATGTTATGTAAACTCCGTGACGGTGAGGAGGCCGCCCGTCACAGCTACTGGATGGCCACCATCGTCACCGACGCACCGCTGGACTTCCGCCCCGAGGATGCCCTCCGGAAGCCCTTCAAGCCGGAGCTGTACGACGTATTTCTGAAGCTGGAATTCCAAAAGTTCATCGACAAGTTCCACCTCTCCCCCGCCAAGCCGGTGGAGGAATTGCCGGAACACCACGCCACGGCGGAAATACTGGAAACGGCGGCGCGGGGCGAGGAATGTCTTGCCCTGTGGCGGCAGGCCAAAGAGGTGACGGTCTACGCCGTCCCCGATCTGACGGCGCTGGCGGTGGCGTGCGATACCGGCGCGGACAGCTCCCTGACGATGGAACTTTATGTAAACCGCTATGGCGGCGACTGGAACGCGCTGCTTACCGCGCTGTTCTCCGGTGACATCCGAAAAGTCGCCCACAATGTGAAAGACCTGACCCGCACGCTGCTGGAACAGAACCTCCCCGCCGACGGCTTCGTGTTCGACACGGCGCTGGCGGCCTATCTGGTGGATGCCACCGCCGGCAGCTACGACCTGCCCCGCCTGTTCGTGGGGTACTACAACGCAGAACTGCCCAAGCCCGCCCATCTGGAACCGGACGCCTTCTCCTTCTTAGGCGGCGACGTGGAGGCGCAGACGGCGCTGCTGAGCTACACCGCCGCCGTGGCCGCGCTGCGGGAAACGCTGACGCCGAAGCTGACGGAAATGGCGCTGGACAACCTCTATTATGAAGTAGAACTGCCCCTCTGCCGCGTGTTGGCGGAGATGGAGCTGGCGGGGTTCTTAGTCGATCGTCAGGCGCTGGCGGACTTCGGCACGGCGCTGCACCGCACCATTGAGGAGACGGAACAGGCCATCTACGAGGAAGCCGGCACCGCATTCAACATCAACTCCCCCAAGCAGCTGGGCACGGTGCTGTTCGACAAGCTGGCGCTGCCCCACGGCAAAAAGACGAAAACCGGCTGGTCCACCAACGCCGAGGTGCTGGAAAACCTCCACTACGAGCATCCCATCGTGGAGAACATCCTGCGCTACCGGCAGTACGCCAAGCTGAAAAGCACCTATGTGGACGGTCTTTTGAAGGTCATCGAGCCGGATGGCCGCGTCCGCACCAGCTTCCAGATGACCGTCACCGCCACAGGGCGTTTAAGCTCCAGCGAGCCGAATTTGCAGAACATCCCCACCCGCACTGAGCTGGGCAGCCGCATCCGCGCCATGTTCACCGCTCCGGAGGGTCGTGTGCTGGTGGACGCGGACTACTCCCAGATCGAGCTGCGGCTGCTGGCGGATATGGCGGACGACGGGGAAATGCGGGATGCGTTCCTGTCCGGTGCCGACTTCCACACCGTCACCGCCGCCAAGGTGTTCCACGTTGCGCCGGAGGACGTGACACCGGAGCTGCGCCGCCGTGCCAAGGCGGTGAACTTCGGCGTGGTGTACGGTATCTCCGCCTTCTCCCTGTCCCACGACATCGGCGTGTCGGTGCAGGAGGCCAAGGACTACATGGATCGCTACTTCGCCACTTACAGCGGCGTGAAGCAATACATGGAGGACGTGGTGCAGCAGGCGGAGGAACGGGGCTATGTGGAAACGCCCCTCCATCGCCGCCGTGCGCTGCCGGAGCTGAAAAGCAGCAACCGCAACCTGCGGGAGTTCGGCAAGCGGGTGGCGCTGAATATGCCGGTACAGGGCGCCGCCGCCGATGTGATCAAAATCGCCATGGTGCGGGTACACCGGCGACTGAAAGAGGAAGGACTGGAAGCGCGCCTTTTGATGCAGGTACACGATGAGCTGATCGTGGAGTGTCCCCTCCATGAGCAGCAGCAGGTGGAGACGCTGCTGACGGAGGAAATGGCCGCTGCGGCGCACCTGTCGGTGCCCCTGATCGCCGAGGCACATTCCGGTCAAAACTGGCTGCTGGCCAAGGAGTAACGTATGAAAAAGATCAAGATCGTGCCCATGGCACCGGAACATCTGGACGCACTGGCAGCGCTGGAGCGGGTGTGCTTCTCCCGCCCCTGGTCGCGGCAGATGCTGGCGGATGAATTGGACAACCAGTGCGCCGCCTTTTTAACGGCGCTGGAGCCGGACACCGACCGCGTCATCGGCTATGCCGGTCTGCTGGTGGCCGCTGACGAGGGGTACATCACCAACGTGGCGGTGGAGCCCTCCCGCCGCCGTCAGGGCGTGGCGGCGCAGCTGTTGCAGGTGTTCGACAACTTCGCCCGCGCCAACAAGCTGGCGTTTCTCACGCTGGAGGTGCGTCCCTCCAACGAGGCGGCCATCGCCCTGTACCGCTCCTTCGGCTTTGAGGAAGTGGGACGGCGGCGGAACTACTACGATCTGCCGAAAGAGGACGCCCTCATTCTGACGAAATACTACGGTGAGGAGGAAAACCGATGAACATACTGGCCTTCGAGTCCTCCTGTGACGAGACCGCCGTGGCGGTGGTGCGGGATGGCCGCACCGTGCTGTCCGACGCCATTTTGTCTCAGGCGGATATGCACGCCCTCTACGGCGGTGTGGTGCCGGAGATCGCCTCCCGCAAGCACGTCCAGGCCATCGCCGCCCTGACGGACAAGGCGCTGGACGATGCCGGTCTCACCAAAAAGGACATCGACGCGGTGGCCGTCACCTACGCTCCCGGTCTGATCGGGGCGGTGCTGGTGGCCGTCAGCTTTGCCAAGTCCGCCGCCTACGCTCTCGGCGTGCCCCTCATCCCCGTCCACCATGTGCGGGGACATATCGCCGCCAACTACCTGGCCTTCCCCGATTTGGAGCCGCCCTTCGTGGCGCTGGCCATCTCCGGCGGCAACACCCTCATCGTGGACGTGGCGGACTACACGGACATGACGGTGCTGGGCTCCACACGGGACGATGCGGCGGGCGAGTGCTTCGACAAGGCCGCCCGTGTGCTGGG
>CAZTHY010000006.1:0-17390 GCA_964613205.1 uncultured Oscillospiraceae bacterium | reverse complement strand
ACCATTTCGGAGCTTTTTGACTTGCAGCACACGCTGGCGGGGGAGTACCTCGCCGGATTTACCTATCCCTGGGAGGCGCTGGCGGGGATCAGCGACCTTGTCTGCGCGTTGGGCGCAGAGCTGGGGGAGGATTACGAGGAACGCGCCCCGCAGGTGTGGGTGCATAAGACGGCGAAGGTGGCGCCTACCGCCTATCTGGGCGCGCCCTGCATCATTGGCGCGGACACCGAGGTGCGCCACTGCGCCTTCATCCGCGGCAGCGCACTGGTGGGCGAGGGCTGCGTGGTGGGCAACTCCGTGGAGCTGAAAAACGTCATCCTTTTCGACGGCGTGCAGACGCCCCATTACAACTATGTGGGCGACAGCATTTTGGGCTACAAGTCCCACATGGGCGCCGGCTCCATCACCTCCAACGTAAAGTCCGACAAGAGCCATGTGGCGGCGGTGTGCGGCGACGAGTGCATCGACACGGGCCGGAAAAAGGTGGGCGCCATGCTGGGCGACCATGTGGAGATCGGCTGCAACAGCGTGCTGAACCCGGGGTGCATCATCGGCCGCCGCAGCAGCGTCTATCCGGTGAGCTGCGTGCGGGGCACCGTACCGGCGGACAGCATTTGCAAAACAGGCGGGGTCATCGTGCCCCGTGAGACACGGTAAGGAGGAAGCAGACATGGGTAAGTATTTCGGCACCGATGGTTTTCGGGGCGAGGCCAACGTGACGCTGACGGCGGATCACGCCTTTCAGGTAGGCCGCTTTTTGGGCTGGTACTGGGGCGAGGTGAAGCGCCGCAGCGGTGACGACACCGCTGTCCGCGTCGTCATCGGCAAGGACACCCGCCGCAGCAGCTATATGTTCGAGTACGCGCTGGCCTCCGGCCTAGTGGCCTCCGGCGCAGACGCCTATCTGCTCCACGTCACTACCACGCCGTCGGTGGCCTATGTGGCGCGGACGGAGGGGTTCGACTGCGGCATCATGATCTCCGCCAGCCACAATCCCTTCTACGACAACGGCATCAAGCTCATCGGCAGAGGCGGCGAAAAGCTGGACGAGGACACCATCGGCCTTATCGAGGACTATCTGGACGGCAAATTGGAGGTATTCGGCCAGAAGTGGGATACGCTGCCGCTGGCACATCGGGAGCATATCGGCCGCACGGTGGACTACGCCGCCGGACGCAACCGCTATGTGGGCTATCTCATCTCGCTGGGGATGTTCTCCTTCAAGGGCAAGAAGGTGGGTCTGGACTGCGCCAACGGCAGTGCGTGGATGATCGCCAAGAGCGTGTTTGACGCGCTGGGCGCGGAGACCTACGTCATGGGCGACCGTCCCGACGGCTTCAACATCAACAACGGCGTGGGTTCCACCCATCTGGAGGGCTTGCAGCACTTCGTGGTGGAGCACGGGCTGGACGTGGGCTTCGCCTACGACGGCGACGCCGACCGCTGCCTCTGCGTGGACGAGAAGGGCAGCGTGGTGTCCGGCGACCATATCCTCTACGTCTGCGGCAAGCACATGAAGGAGCTGGGCGAGCTGCCCCACGACACGGTGGTCACCACGGTGATGTCCAACTTTGGGCTGTACCGCGCCTTCGACCGTGAGGGCATCCGCTACGCCAAGACCGCCGTAGGCGACAAGTACGTCTACGAGTACATGAACAAGAACGGCTGCGCCCTGGGCGGCGAACAGTCGGGTCACATCATCTTCTCCAAGTACGCCTCCACCGGTGACGGCGTGCTGACCAGCCTGAAGCTGATGGAGGTCATGCTGGAAAAGAAGCTGCCTATGAGCAAGCTGACGGAGGGCTTGACCATCTACCCGCAGGTGCTGGAAAACGTGCGTGTACACGACAAGCTGGCCGCACGGCAGGACGCAGAGGTGCAGAAGGCGGTGGAGGCGGTGGCCGCCCGTCTGGGCGACACAGGCCGCATTCTGGTGCGGGAATCCGGCACGGAGCCGCTGCTGCGCGTCATGGTGGAAGCGCCGGAGGACAGCGTGTGCCGCGACTGTGTGGCGCAGGTGGTGGACGTACTTCACCGCCGCGGACTGGCAAAAAACTGACAAAAATGACAGAGCGGCGGTGGCCGCTCTGTTTTTTTAGTTGACAACGGGAGAACATACCTATATTATAAAGAATATTCGAAAGGGAACAGGGGGCATGGAACGTGGAACGGATCACCAGCCGGAAAAATCCGCTGATGGAGCATCTGCGCCGTTTGGACGGCGCGGCCTACCGCCGCAAAAGCGGCGACTTTTTGTGCGACAGCCCCAAGCTGGTGGAGGAGGCGGTGCGCCACGGCGTCACCGTCACCTGCGTGGTGGTGTCGGAGGGCGTGGCCTTCCCCGAAGGACTGGGGGAGGACGTGCGGCGCGTTGTCGTGCCGCCGGAGGTGATGGCCTCCGTGTCACCGCTGAAAACGCCGCAGGGCATGGTGGCGGTGTGTAAGCTGCCGGAGGCAGACGTGCCGGAAACGCTGCCGGAGGGACGCTACATCGTGCTGGACGGCGTGCAGGATCCAGGCAACGTGGGCACCGTCCTGCGGTCGGCGGATGCGTTCCGCTGCACCGGTGCCGTGCTGCTTTCAGGCTGCGCCGACCTGTACAGCGTGAAAACGCTGCGGGCATCTATGGGCGCGGTGTTCCGTCTGCCGGTGTACACCATGGACGCATCCACGCTGCGCCGTCTGCTGACGGCGGCGGGCTTGCCCCTCTACGGTGCGGCGCTGCGGGAGGACACGGTGGACGTGCGCTGCCGCGACCTAAGGCGCTGCGCCATCGCCGTAGGCAGCGAAGGCAGGGGACTGAGCGACGAGGTGCTGTCCCTCTGCGACGAGACGCTGCGTATCCCCATGGCACCCCAGTGCGAATCCCTCAACGCGGCGGCGGCCGCTGCCGTGCTGCTGTGGGAGGCGTACCGGACGGAGGAGGGCTGACGATGGCACCGCTGAAATACTGGATATGGCTGTCCACCCTGCAAGGGCTGGGCGATCGGGCGAAGCTGCGGCTATTGGAGCATTTTTCCTCACCGGAGGAGATATACTACGCCCAGTCCGGCGACCTTTTGCAGGTGGAGGGCATTACGAAAGCCCACGCGCTGGTGCTGGAGAACAAGTCCCTCCAACGCGCCGAGCAGGTGCTGGGCGACTGCGCCAGGGACGGCCAGTTCATCGTCACCATGGACGATGCGGCCTACCCCACCCGCCTGCGGGATATCTTCGACCCGCCGCTGGTGCTGTACGGCAAAGGCTCCCTGCCCCTCTTTGACGAGGAGGTGGCCGTGGCGGTGGTAGGCACGCGGAAATGCACCCCCTACGGCGTAGACGCAGCGGGACAGCTGGGCTACGAGCTGGCGCGGGAAGGCGCGCTGCTGGTGTCCGGCATGGCCAAGGGCATCGACAGTGAGGCGCTGCGTGGCGCTCTCCGCGCCGGCGGCTTCACGGCGGCGGTGCTGGGCGGCGGCGCAGATGTGGTCTACCCCGCCGAAAACAGGCGGCTGTATGAGGACATCGCCGCCACCGGCGTGATTTTGTCGGAATATCCCCCGGGGACGGAGGCACGGGGCAGTCACTTCCCCTACCGGAACCGGATATTGAGCGGTTTGTGTCTGGCCACGCTGGTGGTGGAAGCGCCGGAGAAAAGCGGCGCCCTTATCACCGCCGCCACGGCGTTGGAGCAGGGACGGGAGGTATTCGCCGTGCCCGGGCCCATCAACGCGCCGGACAGCCGCGGCTGCAACGGTCTCATTCGGGAAGGTGCGGGGCTGGTGACGGAGGCGTGGGACATTTTAGGGCTGTACGAAAGCCGCTTTCCCCACAAGCTGCGCCGCCGCACCGGACAGCTCCCGCCGCTGCCCAAGGGCACATCAGCGGAAGCACCGCCGGAGAAAGAACCGGAAGAAATCACCACCACCACAAAGACAACCGAACCTGCATTGCCGGTGCTGGACGTGTCCCGTGACCCGCAGGGGTTGACGGACGACCAACTGGCGCTGCTGCGGGTATTGAAAAGCGACGAAGCGCTGCTGACAGACGATGCGGCGCTGCTGGCCGATCTGCCTATCCGACGTGTGTTGTCGGCACTGACGATGCTGGAGATCGACGGCTACGTCTGCCGGCAGGGAGCGCGGAGCTTCCTGCGGACGGTAGAACTCAAGGAGGAATAGAAAGTACATGGCAGCAAAGAAGAATCTGGTCATCGTGGAGTCTCCCGCCAAGGCCAAGACCATCGGCAAATATTTAGGCTCCGACTATGTGGTCAAGGCCAGCATGGGACACCTGCGCGACCTGCCCAAGAGTACGCTGGGCGTGGACGTGGACGATGACTTTACCCCCAATTACCGCCCCATCAAGGGCAAAGAGGACATCATCAAGGACTTAAAGACCGCCGCCAAGAACAGCAAGATGGTCTACCTCGCCACCGACCCTGACCGCGAGGGCGAGGCCATCAGCTGGCACTTGCAGCACCTGTTGGAGCTGCCGGAGGACAAGGCGCAGCGTGTCACCTTCAACGAGATCACCAAAAAGGTGGTGACGGAGTCCATTCAGCATCCCCGCGACATCGATCAGGACTTGGTGGACGCCCAGCAGGCGCGCCGTGTGCTGGATCGCATCGTGGGTTATCAGCTCTCCCCGCTGCTGTGGAAGAAGATCCGCCGCGGTCTCTCCGCCGGTCGTGTCCAGTCGGTGGCCATCCGGCTGGTGGCACAGCGGGAGCAGGAGATCGCCGCCTTCGTGCCGCAGGAGTACTGGACGCTGGATGCCAAGCTGAAAAACAGCGCCGGTGCGCCCTTCACCGCCCACTACTACGGCGTGAACGGCAAGAAGTACGAGCCGGAGAACGAGGCGGACGTGCAGCGCATCATGGCGGAGCTGGAACAGGCCAGCTTTGCCGTGAAGTCCGTCAAGCGCAGCGACAAGCAGCGCAGCCCCACGCCGCCCTTTACCACCTCCAGCTTGCAGCAGGAGGCCTCCCGCAAGCTGAACATGACGCCCCGCCGCACCATGGCCATCGCCCAGCAGCTCTATGAGGGCGTGGACATCACCGGCGAGGGCACCGTGGGTCTTATCACCTATATGCGTACCGACTCTCTGCGTATCTCCGATGAGGCGCAGGCACAGGCCAAGGAGCTCATCGAGAGCCGCTACGGTGCCGCGTATTACCCTGCCGCGCCCCGCGTCTACAAGACGAAGGCCGGCGCACAGGACGCCCACGAAGCCATCCGCCCCTCCGATCCCCACCTGACACCGGAGAAGGTGAAGGGCGACCTGACGCCGGAGCAGTACCGGCTGTACCGGCTGATCTGGAGCCGCTTTTTGGCCAGTCAGATGACCAACGCCGTCTACGACAGCATCTCCGTGGAGATCGCCGCCGGTGACCATGCGCTGCGCTGCTCCGCCAGCAACCTGAAATTCGCCGGTTTTACCGCCGTCTACGAGGAAGGGCGGGACGAGGACAAGGAGGAAAAGGAACTGCCCCTGCCGCCCCTCACCGAGGGTGAGACGGTGACGGCCACCGGCTTCCTGCCTGCCCAGCACTTCACCCAGCCCCCCGCCCGCTATACCGACGCTACCCTCATCCGCACCATGGAGGAAAACGGCATTGGCCGTCCCTCCACCTACGCGCCTACCGTGTCCACCATCCTTGACCGCGAGTACGTCATCAAGGAGGGCAAGTATCTGCGCCTCACCCCGCTGGGCGGCGTGGTCAACGACCTGATGTGCCAGCGGTTCCCCGACGTGGTGGACGTGAAGTTCACCGCCCGCATGGAGCAGAAGCTGGACGATGTGGAGTCCGGTCAGGTGGAGTGGAAAGACCTGATCCGCCAGTTCTACCAGCCCTTCCACGAGAATCTGGAGCAGGTGGAGAAGGACATGGAGGGCATCTATCTGAAAGTCCCCGACGAGGTGACGGAGGAGAAGTGCGACATCTGCGGCCGGAACATGGTGGTGAAATCGGGACGGTTTGGCCGGTTTTTGGCCTGCCCCGGGTACCCCGACTGTAAGTTTACCAAGCCCATCGTGGTGGAGATGCCGGGGCGCTGCCCCAAGTGCGGCGGTCGTATCCTGAAAAAGACCTCCCGCAACGGCTACACCTACTACGGCTGCGACAAGTTCCCCACCTGTGACTTTATGACGTGGGACGTGCCGGTGAAGGACGACTGCCCCGAGTGCGGCAAGACCATGTTCAAGAAGGCGGGCAAGGGCTTCAACAAGCCCTTCTGCGCCAATCCGGAGTGCCCTCACTTCCTGCCGGAGGATCAGCGGGGCTACCGCCGCCGCAAGACGGAGGACACCGCCAAGCCGGCGGAAAACGCCGAAAACGGTGAAGCAACGGCGGCGGAGAAGAAGCCCGCCAAAAAGACGGCGGCTAAAAAGCCTGCCACCAAAAAGACTACCACCGCGAAAAAGACGACAACGAAGAAAACCACGAAAAAGACGGAGGAAGCATGAGTAACGTCACTGTGATCGGTGCCGGTCTGGCCGGCAGCGAATGTGCCTGGCAGTTGGCACAGCGGGGCATTTCCGTGACACTGCGGGAGATGAAGCCGGAAAAGACCACCCCCGCCCACGTCACCCCCTATTTTGCCGAGCTGTGCTGCTCCAATTCCCTGCGGGGCGCAGGACTGGAAAACGCCGTGGGACTGCTGAAAGAGGAGCTGCGGCGGCTGGACAGCCTTATCATGCGCTGCGCCGACGCTACGGCGGTGCCTGCCGGCGGTGCGCTGGCGGTGGATAGAGAGGGCTTCGCCAAAATGGTGACGGAGTCCATCCGCTCCCATCCCCTCATCACTGTAGTGGACGGTGAGGTGACGGCCATCCCCGAGGGGGACGTGGTCGTCGCCTCCGGACCCCTGACCTCCGACGCACTGGCAGACGCCATCGCCGCCCACATCGGCGGCGACACCACGCTCCACTTCTTCGATGCCGCCGCCCCGCTGGTGGCCTACGACAGCGTGGACATGGACAGCGCCTACTTTGCCAGCCGTTACGACAAGGGCACGCCGGACTACATCAACTGCCCCCTGTCCAAAGAGGAATATCAGGCCTTTTGGGAAGCCCTTATCGCTGCCGAGGCGGCGGAGGTACACGGCTTTGAAGATCAGAACGTGTTCGAGGGCTGTATGCCGGTGGAGGTTATGGCACGGCGGGGCGAGGACACGCTGCGGTTCGGCCCCTTGAAGCCCCGCGGTCTCCCCGACCCCAAGACCGGCAAGGAGCCCTACGCCGTGGTGCAGCTCCGGCGGGACAACGCCGACGGCACCATCTATAACCTGGTGGGCTTCCAGACCCGGCTGAAGTGGGGCGAGCAAAAGCGGGTGTTCTCCATGATCCCCGCCCTGCGTGAGGCGCGGTATCTCCGCTACGGTGTCATGCACCGCAATACGTATCTCGATTCGCCCCGCCTTCTCGACCGGTACTACCGGCTGAAAAGCGACCCCCGTGTGGCCTTTGCCGGTCAGATGACCGGCGTGGAGGGCTATGTGGAGTCCTGCGCCAGCGGCTTTTTGGTAGGCGTGGAGCTGGCACGGCGGCTGAAGGGCCAAACACCCATCGACTTCCCGCAGGAGACCGCCATCGGCGCGCTGGGACTGTACATCAGCAACGAGACGGTAGGGGAGTTCCAGCCCATGAACATCAACTTCGGCATCATCCCGCCACTTGACCACCGCGTCAAGGGCAAGCGGAACAAGAACGCGGAGCTGAGCCAGCGCTCGCTGGCGTTGCTGGACACCATGAAGGAGGAGGTGCTGCGGACGTGAAGATCATCATCGACGCCATGGGCGGCGACAACGCCCCGCAGGAGATCGTCAAGGGCGCGCTGAGCGCCGCCAAACGGTTCGGCTGCCACATCCTGCTCACCGGTGACGAGGCGGCCATCCGCGCTGCTGCCGCCCAGTGCGGCGCCGACACGCTGCCGGAAAACGTCACCATCCATCCCACCACCGAGACGGTGGAGATGTGCGACGACCCCGCCACCGTGTTCCGCCGGAAGAAGGACAGCTCCATGGGCGTGGCGCTGACGCTGCTGCGGGACGGAGAGGGCGACGCGGCCATCTCCGCCGGTTCCACCGGCGCACTGCTCACCGGCGCTACCCTCATCACCAAGCGGATCAGGGGTATCCGGCGGGCGGCCATGGCGCCTGTCATCCCCACTACCACCGGCTCTGCGGTGCTGATCGACTGCGGCGCCAATGCGGAGTGTACGCCGGAGTATCTGGTGCAGTTCGCCTATCTGGGCAATTTCTACGCCAAGCGGGTGCTGGGCGTGGAGCGTCCCCGTGTGGGACTTTTGAACATCGGCGCGGAGGACTCCAAGGGCACCGATCTGCAAAAGGAGACGCTGGCGCTGCTGCGTCAGGCGGATGCGCGGGGCGACCTCCACTTCATCGGCAACATCGAGGCCAAGGACGCCATCAAGGGCGGCTGCGACGTCATCGTCACCGACGGCTTCACCGGCAACGTGATGCTCAAGAGCATCGAGGGCGTGGGTTCCTTCGCCGGCAGCGCCCTGAAGGGAATGTTCAGGAAGAATCTGCTGACGAAGATCGCCGCGTTGCTGGTGATGCCCGGACTTAACGAGTTCAAGACCCGCCTCGACCCCAACAAGGTGGGCGGCACCGCCTTCATCGGTATCTCCCGCCCTGTCATCAAAGCCCACGGCGGCTCCAACGCCGAGGCCATCGAAAACGCGGTGGGACAGGCCATTCAGGTGGCCAACAGCGGTATCATCGACGATATTACCGCTAACGCGGCAAAAATGCAGGCCACAGGGGAATAAAAAGGAAAAAAGGTATTGACAGTATCGTTCCTTTGCCGTATTATCTTTCAAGATAAAGAAAACGAAGAAGGAGGTTTACTCTGAGAATGGAAGAGATTTTCAAAACCATGCAGGATCTCATCGCCGAGCAGTTTGCTATCGACGCTGATGAGATCAGTATGGACAGCTCTTTTGTGGACGACCTGGGTGCCGATTCCGTAGATCTGGTGGAGCTGGTCATGGCGATGGAGGAGGAATTCGACATCGGCGAGATCGACGAGGAAGATCTGGCGGGTCTTAAGACCGTCGGCGACTGCGTTCGCTATCTCAACAGCAAGTTGAACTGAGCACATAGATGCAACAAAAAATGCGACCCCGCGGGGTCGCGTTTTTTCGGGAGGTTCTCATGGAAGAATTGAAGGTTTTGGAGAATAAGCTGGGCTATACGTTCCGCAACATCGACCTGCTTCGCGCCGCGCTGTACCACAGCTCCTACGCCAACGAGCACCGCGCCGCCGGTATCACCAGCAACGAGCGGTTGGAGTTTTTGGGTGACGCGGTGCTGGGCTTCGTCACCGCCGAGCACCTGTACAAGAAGCACCCCGATCTGCCGGAGGGCGATCTGACCCGTATTCGGGCGGCGCTGGTGTGCGAGGAGAGCCTGCATGAGGTGGCGCAGTCGCTGTCGCTGGGCGACCATTTGCAGTTGGGTCGCGGCGAGGAACAGGGCGGCGGCCGCCGCCGTCCGTCCATACTGGCGGATGCCACCGAGTCGGTGTTCGCCGCCGTCTACCTGGATGGCGGTATGGAGTCGGCCAGCCAGCTCATCCACCGCGTCCTGCTGGACAAGGAGCGGGAGGAGGCCGTGGAGGAGCGCCGCCGCGACTACAAAACGGAGCTGCAGGAGCTGGTGCAGCGCCGCAGCGATCAGGTGCTGCGCTACGAGCTTACCGGCGCTACCGGCCCCGACCATGCCAAGGAGTTCGCCTTCCGTGTCACCCTCAATGGCCGTGAAGTGGGCAGCGGCACAGGCCGCAGCAAAAAGGAGGCGGAGCAGTCCGCCGCCCGTGCCGCTCTGGAGGAGCTGAAGGGCTGAAATTCACTCCATTTTTCGGCGGAAAACGTGGATTTCCTCTTGCATTGTGGGGATTTCTGTGGTAGAATTATCGTTACTGTGATAGTAGCGCCCTTGGGCGTAGTATAAGGTGGAGGAGTCCGTTATGATTTTTGTTACGATTTTGCAGCTTCTGGCCGGCCTGTTTCTGATTCTGGTCGTGCTGTTCCAGTCCGGTAAGAGCCAGGGCCTGTCCGGCACCATCGGCGGCATTGCCGACAGCTACATGAGCAAGTCCAAGGCCAAGAGCCTTGACGCCAAGCTGGCCAAGGGCACCAAGTGGGTTGGCGCCATCTTCGTCATTCTGACGCTGGTGATCAACTGCATGCTGGCTGCCGGTGCGTAAGCAAATCTGATAGGAAAACGTCCGAGGTCATGTGACCTCGGACGTTTTTTGCGCCTGCCGGTACGTTGCGCCCGCCTCCGGTTCGATACCCCGCAGTGCCAGCAGCTCCGCCACGGTGACGAACCGGTAGCCCTGCTGCTGCAAATGCTCCACCGCCCGCAGCGCCGCCTCCACCGAGTTGAGATACCGGTCGTGGAGCAGCACGATGTCGCCGTCACCGGCGCAGCGGTAGATCACGTCCAGTATCTTCTCCGCGTCCTTCGTCCGCCAGTCCTCCGTGTCCACCGACCAGTTCACCAGCGGCACCGACAGCGCCGACGCTTCTTCCTCCGATAGCTGGCCGTAGGGCGGCCGCACCCAGTAGTCGCCGTCCCCTAACAGCTTTCGCAGCAGCGCATCGTTCTTCTCCAGATCTGCCAGCGCTTCGGCGGGGGAGAGGGTGTCCAGCGGTGCATGGGCGTAGGAGTGGTTGCCCACCTGATGTCCCTCCGCCGCCATCCGCTCCACGATGTCGGGATCCTTCACCACCTGACAGCCCACCACGAAGAAGGTGGCCTTCGCCCCCAGCGCGGCCAGACCGTCCAGCAGGCGGGGCGTACAGCGGGGCGAGGGGCCGTCATCGAAGGTGAGGGCGATGTACTTGACCTCCCCCTCTGGCAGCTCCGCCGTCACCGTGGCCGTATCGCCGCCGCAGCCCGTCAGCAGCAGCGCCAGCGCCACCGCGCACCATAATCGCTTCATACCATCACCGCCATAGTCTATGCGCCCTGCAAGACGCAAAGAACGCCCCTCACCGAAGTGGGGAGCGTCCTTTGCTATTAGGGGGAGAAAAATGGAAAAGAAAACAAACTTATTGCCCTAAAAAGGCCAGCGCGATGGAAGTCAGGTTGGTCACGCCGCAGGGGATGACGCCCTCATTGAACACCACCTTGCCGTTGTGGAGGGACACCAGCTCGTCGCCCCGCCCCGCGTCCACCATCATAAAGGCGGACGGCGTGCCGGTCATGCGGCCAAAGGCGCTGAAATCCTCGCTGCCGGAGAAGGGACGGTCGATGAATTCCGTCTTGCCGCCGGCGGCGGTAACGGCGTCGTTCACCAGGTCGATCATGGCACCGTCGTTATAGCAGGAGGCGTAGGCCGTCTCCACCTGCACCTCGATGCGGCAGCCGAAGGCGAGGCCGATGCCCTCACAGATGCGCTGCACCTCCCGAATGCCCACCTGCTGGGCTTCGTCGGAGAAGGTACGCAGCACCGCTTCCAGCTTGGCTTCACCGGCGGTGACATTGACGGCATCGCCGCCGGACATCAGTCCCACCGTCAGCACCGCCGTGTCCAGCGGGTCGATGCGGCGGGATACCACCGTTTGCAGCGCCGTCAGCAGATAGCCGGCACAGGCGATGGCGTCGTTGGCGGTGTGAGGGGCAGAGCCGTGGCCGCCCTTGCCGTGTACGGCGATGTGGAACAGCGTCACGGCGCTGGTGAAGTAACCCTTGTAGAGCTGTACCCGCCCCACCGTGTCGTTCTCCGACGGGCAGACGTGCTGGCCGAAGATACCGTCCACATGGGGATTCTCCATCACACCCGCCTCCACCAGCGGCTTGGCGCCGCCGGGAACCTGTTCCTCACTGGGTTCAAAGATCAGCTTCACCGTACCGGCGAACTGCTCCCGCATCCCGCACAGCACACGGGCAGCGCCCAGCAGCATGGTGGTGTGGAGGTCGTGGCCGCAGGCGTGCATCACGCCTGCGTTTTCGCTGGGGAAGGGGAGACCGGTGTCCTCCTGCACCGGCAGCGCGTCCATATCGGCGCGGAGGGCGACACACTTGCCCGCCCCCTTTTTGCCGTGGATCAGCGCTACCACGGCGGTGGGCAGCGGCTGCTGTATCTCGTCCACACCCATCTTCTCCAGCTCGCGGCGGACGAGGGCGGAGGTGCGGACTTCCTGCATGGCCAGTTCGGGATGCTGATGGAGGTCGCGGCGGATGGCCACCAGCTCGTCCAGCATACCGTCAATGGCGGTTTGTATCGTTGACATCATAATACTTCCTTTCAAAAAGCGGCGCTTACAGCCACTGGCACATAACGCCCGCCACCAGCACGGAGGTGATGGACACCGTGACCATACCGGCCACCAGCATCTTGGGCATGATCTGAGAGTTGATGAAGGCTTTCTCCTCCGGCGTAGTACCGGTGGCCTCGGACACCTCGTTGGACACGATCAGCGTGCCGGGGAAGCCGAACAAACAGGAACTGCCGATGGCTACCGACATCTGCCAGCTGTAATGGAACAGCTTGCCCACCAGAATGGAGATGACGGTGAAGGCCACGGAGCCGATGACCACGACCACCAGCAGCGGCACGATCATGCTGCTGACCATCTGCGGCGTGGCGGAGGCCAGGTTGGTGAAGATGGAGAGGGTGATGACCGGCATCACCATGCCGGTGGCACCGGCCTTGCCGAGGGAGTCCTCCTCCAAAAAGCCCAGCTCCTTGCACACGACACCGAAGATAAGGCACCACACCAGCTTGTTGACGGCGTCGTTGAACAGGCCGGACACGAAGGTGGCCAGCAGGCCGACCAGCGCTACCTTGGCCAGAATGACGTTGGAACCATTGTACTTGGCGGGGATGGCGGGGATCAGCTTTTTCTTCGAGGCAGCGGCGGCCTTCTGCGCCTCCATGTCGGCCAAGCTCATCTCACCGGCGTCCAGCTTGGCCTTCAGCCGCTTGGCCTCGCTCTTGAGACACAGGGACGCTACGGGGTAGCCTACGAAGCCCTGCGCGCACATCACCAGCGTGGCGAATACCGCCAGCTCGGCGCGGCCTGCGTTGTTGGCCATCTCCTGCATCAGTAGCGTGGCCACCACGCCGCCGGAGAGGATAGGCGCGCCCACCAGTGCGAAACCGCGGTCAACGATGAGCTGTCCCACGAAGTACACCGCCACGGAGATACCGACACAGGCCACACCGGCGATGATAACGGTGCGCCACTGGGACACGAAGTCCTTCAGGGCGATCATGGTGCCCAAGTGCACCAGCAGCATGGTCACCAGCAGACCGGCAACGCTTAAAAGGGTGGAATCGTTAAACAGCGTCTCGGGGAAGATGCCCGTCCAGAAGCCCAGCAGGAACACCACCGAGGCGATGAGCAGCATAGAGACGACGGCTTTCGTCTTTGTCGAGATCATGTCACCTAACGCGAACACCACGAAGATGACGGCTGCGGAAAGAATAACAGTCATGGTTCTTTCTCCTTTGCGAAATAGAATTTCCAGTTTTTGGTAGTTTGCTATATGAAAAAAATGGAGCTTCGCCGGAAGGCGAAGCCCCATTGACACACGAGCAGGCGGCAGTATTGACCGTTTCTCATGACAACGCGGTATTCACGCTTCTTGGCCGGTATCGGTATTGGGTAAAAAAGGCATACCAATAAAAGCCCCAAAAGTAGGACTTGGTACCGGCGTAATAGGAGAGAGCGGTATGGCGGTCGGCCATATCGTTGTGGAGTAGGTTGGTGTTCATCATGTGGCGGGCCATAGCGGTCTCCTTTCTGCCGGTGCGTCCGGCGACGTTTTCGATGTTTGGGATTGTAGCCCTTTGAACGGCTAAAGTCAACCGTCAGAATTTCCACATTTTTCCCGCAGAAAAGCAAAAAATTTCGTAGCATTTTCCATAAATTGCCTTTTTCATGATACTATGACGGCTTCTCATACAAAAACTTATACAAGGGAAAAGGGGCGAATTTCTCTAATTTTGTGGGAATTTACGATGGACTTACCGTGCCCTGTAATCGTATAATAAAGTACATCCACAAGAGAGGAGAACCGTATCATGATCAGCCGCAAGACCATCTTCAACGCCATCTGTTGTACGTCCGAGTGTACCGCGGGCGTGTGTTGTCGCGGCCAAAAGTGTCATGCAGGTTCTGTTTCGGCGGCGTAAAAGCCGTATTTCGTCGGTATTTTCAGCGGCGGCAGAGGTGCATGGGCACGTCTGCCGTCTTTTTTCATCTATTTTTCGGGAGGATAATACTATGGTTTCCAATACAGACATCGCCCGCGCTATGGCGGCAAATATGGCCGATGCCGCCGTGCCTTTTTACGGCAAGCGGCTGCGCCTGCCCCACAGAGGGGCGATCATCGGCATCATCAAGGAGCTGCGGCGGCTGCTGTTCCCCGCCTATTTCGGCGACCCGCAGCTTATGGCGCTGCCGGCGGAGAACTACGCTGCGCTGCTGCTGGATCGCATCGAGACGGCGCTGACGGAGCAGATCGCGCTGGCGCTGCCGGAGGAGCAGGCGGGAGAGGCCGCCGGTCTGACCCACTCCATTTTGGAGCAGCTCCCCGCCATCCAGCAGACGCTGATGACCGACATCGAGGCCACCTTCGACGGCGACCCCGCTGCCGCCGATCGGGAGGAGATCATCTTCGCCTACCCCGGCCTGTTCGCCATCTTCGTCTACCGCTTTGCCCATGAGCTGTACCTGCGGCACATCCCCATGATCCCCCGCATGATGACGGAGTACGCCCACAGCCGTACCGGTATCGACATCCACCCCGGCGCGCAGATCGGCCCCTGGTTCTTCATCGACCACGGCACCGGCATCGTCATCGGCGAGACGACGGTCATCGGCAGCCACGTCAAGCTGTATCAGGGCGTGACGCTGGGCGCACTGTCGCCCCGTGCGGGACACGCCAGCCTGCCCGGCAAGCGCCATCCCACCGTGAAGGACGGCGTGACCATCTACTCCGGTGCATCCATCCTGGGCGGCGAGACGGTCATCGGCGAGCACTCCGTGGTGGGCGGCAACGCCTTCCTCACCGGTTCGGTGGCGGACAACACACGGGTGGTCATCGCCGCACCGGAGACGGTGTTCAAAAATGCGTAAAAATGCGTAAAACCAGCGGCTTCGCACAGGCGGAGCCGCTTTTCTGTCTATTTTATCAAAAATCACCGGAAAATTTCGTCACATTGACAGCCGCTCACGGCGCAAACGGCGCTTGTCTATGAAAAAGCAGTGTATTATAATATAGAGTGAACAAAAAGAAGGAGGCCGCCCTATGGAACGCATCAGCAAGGAGAACTACTATCTGGACATCGCCGAAACGGTGCTGGAACGGGCGACCTGTCTACGCCGTGTGTACGGCGCCATCATCGTGAAAAACGACGAGATTATCTCCACCGGCTACAACGGTGCGCCCCGTGGCCGGAAGAACTGCGTGGACATGGGCTACTGCACCCGTGAGGCCATGCAGGTGCCCCGTGGGCAGCGGTATGAGCTGTGCCGCAGCGTCCACGCCGAGGCCAACGCCATCATCTCCGCCAGTCGCCGCGACATGGTGGGCAGCACCCTCTATCTGGTGGGCAAGGACGCCCGCACCGGTGAGCTGCTCCACGACGCCACCAGCTGCGCCATGTGCCGCCGTCAGGTCATCAACGCCGGTATCGCGCAGGTCATCATCCGCAAGACCAAGAGCGAGTTCGACGTGGTGAACGTCACCGACTGGGTATCTCAGGAGGACGACGTACCGGCTCTGTAAGCCTGTCAGGCCGCCGCGCCTGATGGAGATATAAAAGTGAACAAAGGAGAATGTGTGATGTTGAACGACTCGAAGATCGCCGCCTACACGGCGATATTGCAGGAGGAGCTCCTGCTGGCTACCGGGTGTACAGAGCCCATCGCCGTCGCGTACTGTGCCGCAAAGCTGCGCGAGGTGCTGGGCGGAAAACCGGAAAAAGTGCTGGCTGAGGTCAGCGGAAATATCCTGAAGAACGTGAAATCCGTGGTGGTGCCCAACACAGGCGGCCGCCGTGGTATCGACGCCGCCATCGCCGTAGGCATAGTGGCCGGTGACGCCGATGCGGAGCTTCAGGTGCTGGCCAAGGTGACGGAGGACGACGTGGCGGCCATTCAGGGCTATCTGGATGCCACGGAGATCAAGGTCACCTGTCCCGAAACGCCCTGCCTGCTGGACATCAAGCTGACCGGTTGGCGGGAGGGACACCACGGCTGCGTCCGTGTGGCCAACAACCACACCAACATCATCTACATCGAGAAGGACGGAGAGGTGCTGAAAGAGCTGCCTGTCACCGGCAACGCCGAGGACAATTTGCAGGATAAGTCCGTCCTCAACGTGAAAGACATCATCACATTCGCTGAAACCGTACCGTTAGATACCATCCGCCCGCTGGTGGGGCAGCAGATCGAGAAGAACACCGCCATCGCCGCCGAGGGTCTGGAAAACAGCTGGGGCTCCAACATCGGCTCCCATCTGCTGAAAATGAGCGACGACATCAATACGCAGGCACGCGCTTGGGCGGCTGCCGGCTCCGACGCCCGCATGAACGGCTGCGAAATGCCGGTGGTCATCGTCTCCGGCTCCGGCAATCAGGGTATTACCGCCTCCGTCCCCGTGTGGAAGTACGGCAAGCTGCTGGGCAAGGACGACGACACCATTCTCCGTGCCGTTTGTCTCAGCGACCTGATCACCATCCACCAAAAGACCGGCATCGGTCGACTCAGCGCCTATTGCGGCGCGGTGTCCGCTGGTGTGGGTGCCGGCTGCGGTATCGCGTGGCTGCGCGGCGCCGACTATGAGGGCATCGCCCACACGCTGGAAAACGCGGTGGCCATGATCTCCGGCTGCATCTGCGACGGCGCCAAGGCAAGCTGCGCCAGCAAGATCGCCATGGGCGTGGAGTGCGGCATTCTGGGCTACGAGATGTACCTCACCGATGATAGCTTCAAGGCCGGCCACGGCATCATGGGCACCGACGTGGAGGACACCATCCGCCACGTCGGCGTGCTGGCCGCACAGGGTATGCGGGAGACCGATCGCGTGATCCTGAAGATCATGACGGAATAAAAAACGCGGTGCGCCGCTTGACAAACAGGCGGCGCACCGGTATAATAAAAGGGAAGAAGGGCATTGCCGTAAGCGGTCAGCCCGAGAATCGATTTCTAGTTAGTGAACTGAGAAACCGTCACTGGGCAGAGTGGCGGTTTCGTCTCTTCAGCTTCATAACACGAATTGATACAGAATGACCAAAAACGTGAAATGTAAACATCCAATACATCGTCCCACCTCCCTTCGGGTGGTGTGACTGACCGCTCACTTTTTACCGTAGTAAAGGCAATGCCCTTCCCACGCTTCATTGTAGCGAAAAAAGAAACA
>CAZTHY010000005.1:0-19069 GCA_964613205.1 uncultured Oscillospiraceae bacterium | reverse complement strand
GGAAGCCGGGTACGTTGATCTTGCCGCGCATCTTCAGATACGCTTTGTTGACGGCGCTCTCGAATTCCTCGGCGGTCGTCTCGATGGTCAGAGCCACACGGCTCTTTTCCAGTTTCTCGCAGCTTTTCACAGTCATTTGTTATTTCCTCCGTTCCGCATCGGTGTTTTGAACGTTGCATCGCACAACACCGGTGCCAATACAATATGATAACAGAAAAGAATGGGAATTTCCACTGTTTTTTATCTTATTCGCAAATTTTTTTAGGAACGAACCCCAGCCAGTCCCCTGCCGTCAGGAAAAAGTCGGTGCCGTAGTGGGTGCCTTCCAGCGCCCGCTTCTGCGCTGCGCCGTGTAAATGGCCGTAATAGCAGCTTTTTACGCGGTATCGCTGCAACAGCCGCAGCAGCTCCGGACACTCGTACCCCTGATACAGCGGAGGGTAGTGGAGGAAGCAGATTTTCTCCCTCTCCCCTGCCGCCTGCAACGACGTCTCCAGCCGTCCCGCCTCCCTCAGCAGCATTTTCTCGTTGTGGGTGCCGGCGTTGTCCAGCTCGTAGAACCACCCACGGGTGCCGCACAGGGCAACGTCGCCGTAGAAGTGGCAGTTGTTGTGGAGAATGTGGAGGGAGTCCAGCCCGTTGGCATCGAAGAACCGCTGCATCTTGGCGGCGGTGTCCCACCAGTAGTCGTGGTTGCCTTTCATCAGGATCTTTTTCCCGGGCAATTGGTGGATGAACTGAAAGTCGGGCAGCGACTCCTGCAAGCTCATGCCCCAGCTCAGATCGCCGCACAGCACGGTGACGTCCTCCGCCGTCAGCGTGGAGAATCCCTGCCAGATGCGCTCCACATAGTTGAACCACTTTTCACCGAAAATGTCCATAGGCTTGTTGCTGCCCAGCGACAGGTGCAGATCGCCCATGACGTACAGCGCCATAGCTGCTCCCTCCTTTCTCTGCTTGGTGTGTAAATGCGTTCCGCTTCACAGCTTCTTCACTGGAAAGCGTCCTCTAAATACTCGATACGCACGCCGGTGCCGTCGCCGGTCTCCTCGGCGTAGACCTCCGCCACGTCAAAGCGGGCGGGACAGTCCAGATCGTGGTCGGCCAGGTAGAACAGCGCCGTTTTCCGTATCTTGGCCTGCTTCTTCGGCGTGACGTACTCCCGCGGCAGCCCCATCATGGTGTTGGTGCGGGTCTTGACCTCCACGAAGCACAGGTGCTGGCCGTCTCTGACGATAAGGTCGATCTCTCCGAACCGGCAGTGGTAGCTGTGGGCGACGATCTCCACGCCTTTTTCCCGCAAATAGTTGGCCACCAGCGCTTCGCCCCAGGTGCCCTCCGCTCTGCTCATCCGTCTCGTCCCTCCCGCCATTTTTTCAGAAAGCTCTGCCGGTGTTCGGGACAGGGGCCGTATTTGTCCAGCATTTCGTAGTGCAGCCTGGTGCCGTAGCCCTTGTGCTGGGCGAAGCGGTACTGGGGATATTGTACGTCCAGCACGTCCCGCACATACCTGTCACGGCTGACCTTGGCCAGAATGGACGCGGCGGCGATGGAGGCGGAAAGGCCGTCTCCGCCTACCAGACACCTATGGGGTGCGGTGATAGTAAAGTGCTTTCCCTTGTCACGGTTGCCGTCGATCAGCGACAGCTTCGGCTGTACCTTCAGCCCGTCGATGGCCATCTGCATGGCCCTCATGCGGGCGGAGAGAATATCGGTTGCATCGATCTCCGCCGCGCTGACGTTGGCCACCGACCACGCGATGGCCTGCTGCTGGATAAGGGGAAACAGCTTCTCCCGCTTCTTCTCCGTCAGCTTCTTGGAGTCGTTCAGCTCCGGCAGGTCGCAGTCCTCCGGCAGGATGACGGCGGCGGCGTACACCGGCCCCATGAGGGGCCCTGCGCCCGCTTCATCCACGCCGCAGACGGGCGAAAACCCCTCCGCCCACGCCTGACGCTCGTATGTCCAAAGTTCCATCATGCACCTCAATCGTCCGCTGCCGTCTCAAGTGTAAAGCGGCCTAACTTGCCGCCGCGGAACTCGTCCAGCAGGATGCGGGACATCCGCTCCGTGTCCACCTCCGCGCCCCGCATGAGGAAGCCCCGCTTCCGCCCCGCCTTTTCCAGCAGGTCATAGCCGCTGTCGCCGCTGTCCACGGTGATCTTGTACCGCTCTGTCAGCACGTCGGCGTAGTGGCGGCCTAAATACTCCATGAGATAGCAGGCCAGCTCCTCAATGTCCAGCACGTCATCCTTGACGGCACCTGTAAAGGCAAGACGCTTGCCAACCTCCGGATCGTCGAACTTAGGCCACAGGATGCCCGGGGTGTCCAGCAGCTCCAGTGTGCTGTCCACCGGCACCCACTGCTTGGAGCGGGTCACGCCGGGGCGATCCTCGGCGCGGGCGGTTTTCCGGTGTGCCACCTTGTTGATGAAGGTGGATTTGCCCACGTTGGGAATGCCCAGCACCATCACCCGCACGGTGCGCCCCACCTGCCCCTTGGCGGCGTAGGCGTCCAGCTTTTCTTTCAGCAGTTCACGGATGGCGGCGGCGAATTTCTCGGTGCCCACGCCGTTTTTGGCGTTGGCCTCCAGCACCGCCCAGCCCTTTTCACGGAAATAGCGGCTCCACCGCTTCGTCTCGGCGGGGTCGGCCTGATCGGCGCGGTTGAGGACGATGAGACGGGGCTTTCCCGCCGTCAGCTCGTCCACATCGGGGTTGCGGGAGGACAGGGGGATGCGGGCGTCTAAAATCTCACACACCGCGTCCATGTGCTGGATCTCCGAGGCGATCATCCGCTTCGTTTTCGTCATATGGCCGGGAAACCAGCTCAAATTCTCTATCTGCATGGCGCAACACCTCCGTTTTTAGCTCATTCCTCATTAGTATAGCATAGAAACCGGAAAAAGAAAAGCACCCTTTTGGGTGCTTTTTCTTTTCATCTTTTGCTCGAGCTTACAGCTTCTCGCGGATCTTGGCAGCCTTACCAACGCGGTCACGCAGGTAATACAGCTTGGCGCGGCGGACATAGCCGTGGCGCACGGTCTCGATCTTCTCGATGGAGGGGGAGTGGACGGGGAACACCTTCTCCACGCCGACGCCATAGGACAGACGACGGACGGTGATGGTCTCCTCGATGCCGCCGTGCTTCTTGGCGATGACGGTGCCCTCAAAGACCTGGATACGCTCACGAGCGCCTTCCTTGACCTTGACGTGGACACGCACGGTGTCGCCCACCTGTACCTGAGGTACTTCCTTGAGCTGCTTCTCGTTCAGTGCTTTGATGAGATCCATGGATAATTTCCTCCTATAATATAGGTGTTCATGCCGCCATTTCGTGGTGTTCTCCACTTTTCGGAACACCGGCGACAGAGGACCGCCCTTTTCACGCCATGATAGAATACCACAGAAGCAGAGGAAAAGCAAGCATTATTTTCACTTTTCCCTGCTTTTTTTACCGAAAGATGTGCCCCTCACCGTCCAGCAGCTCTCTGCGGCGGATGCGGGTGAAGTCCGGCGTCAGTTCCGGCAGATGGGCGGCGATGGCCTTTTCCAAAAGCTGGGGGTTCAGACCCGGGTTCTGCGCCTGCACGGTGACGGTGCCGGTGATGCACCCCTCCCCTTCCCGCAGCTCCACCCCGTGGATCATGGGGGCGATGTCCACGTCCGCCAGCTCCTTGCGCTTGGTGCGCTTCTGGATGACCAGCGACTCACGGCCAAAAAGCGCCGTCAGCGCGTCTGCGCCGCCTTGCGGTACGCCGTTATCGTACTCAAACGTCACGTCCGCCTTGAGGTACACCAGCTCACGGATAGGCCGCACGGCCTCGTAGCAGTCCAGCACGCGGAGACCCGCCGGCATACCGGTGTTCAGCTTTTCCGCGATACCGTGGCCGTCGCTGTCCTGCGTCACCTCGAAGTCCAGCAGTTCGCAGTCGCTGGACTGTCCCACCGGCAGGGGCAGGACGATGGAGATGATGGCGTGGGGGTGGTAGCCCTGAGAGTGCTTGATCTCCAACTCCGTGCGGGGAAATGCCCGCTGGAAGGTACGCAGCAGGTCGAGGTGGGAGATATACGCCGCCTGCGCTTCCTTGATAAATAACAGCCGCAGCTTAGACATCGCATTTCCCTCCTACCAGCAGATTGGCGCCGCAGCCGTTGCAGTGGGTGCGGCAGTCCGGCGTGGTGACGGACTCATAGGCCTTATGGCGCTCCCGCTTCAGATACGCTTCCGTCACACCGCTGGAAATGACGCTCCAGGGCATGATCTCGTCCTCGGAGCGGACGCGGTTGGCGTAGAAATGGGGGTCGAGACCGCAGGTGTTGAAGGCGTCCAGCCACCGCTGGAGGGAGAAGTACTCCTCCCAGGCGTCCAGATGGGCGCCGTTTCGCCACGCTTCTTCCAGTACACGTCCCAGCCGCCGGTCGCCCCGCGCCAGCACCGCCTCCAAAAAGCTGGTGTCGGAATCGTGCCAGTTGTAGGTGACGGTCTTGGTGCGGATGGCATCCCGCAGCAGCGCCACGCGGCGCTCGTATTCCTCTTTCGGTATCTGCGCCTCCCACTGGAAGGCCGTGTGGGGCTTGGGCACGAACCAGCTGGTGGACACGGTGATGCGGACACCCCGCTGCTTGTTCTGTGCGCTTTCCCGCCATGCGTGCATGACACGGGCGGCCACGTCGGCAATGCCCAGCACGTCCTCGTCCGTCTCGGTGGGCAGACCCAGCATGAAGTACAGCTTCACGGCGCTGTAACCGCCGGCAAAGGCGGTGCGGCAGGATTGGAGCAGCTCGTCCAGCGTCACGTTCTTGTTGATAACGTCCCGCAGCCGCTGGGTGCCCGCCTCCGGCGCAAAGGTAAGGCCGGTCTTGCGCCCCTTGGCCAAGCGCTGCATCAGGGACATGGAGAAGTTGTCCGCCCGCAGCGACGGCAGCGACAGACTGACGTGGCGCTCATCGCAGAAGGGCTCCAGCTCGTCACACAGGTCGGTGAGGGACGGATAGTCGCTGGTGGACAGGGACGACAGCGTTACCTCCTGATAGCCGGTGTCGTCGCAGGATCGGACGCAGTAATCGGCGCAGAGGTCACGGCTGCGGTTGCGGACAGGCCGGTAGACGTACCCCGCCTGACAGAACCGGCAGCCGCGGATGCAGCCGCGAAACAGCTCCAGCGTCACACGATCCTGCACGATCTCCGTGCTGGGAACGATGGTCTTGACGGGGAAATAGGACTTGTCCATGTCGTGGACGATGCGCTTCGTCACGGTGGCCGGTGCGCCGTCCTTAGGGGTGATGGCGGCCACGGTGCCGTCGTCGTGGTAGGTCACGTCGTACAGGCTGGGGACGTATACGCCGTCCAGCCTGGCGGCGGCGCGGAGGAACTCCTGTTTCGTCCAACCCTCACGGCGGGCTTTCCGGTGCAGCTCCACCAGCTCCACCGTCAGGTCCTCGCCCTCGCCCAGACTGACCAGATCAATAAAGTCAGCGATAGGCTCGGCGTTATACATGGCGGTGCCGCCTGCGATGACCAGCGGTGTCAAGTCGGTGCGCTCTGCGCTGTGGAGGGGGATATGCGCCAAGTCCAGCATATTCAAAATGGCGGTAAACGCCATCTCGTAGCCCACGGAGAACGCCACAATGTCAAAGTCGGTGATAGGGTCGCCGGATTCCAGCGCAAAGAGGGGCATATCCGCCTGCCGCAGCTCCTGCTCCATGTCGCCCCAGGGGGCGAACACCCGCTCACACCACACGCCGTCCAGCTCGTTCATCACGCCGTACAGGATGCGCATACCCAAATTGGACATACCGATCTCATAGGTGTCGGGAAAACAGAAGGCGATCCGTGTGTCCACGTCAGCCTTGTCCTTGATGACGGCGTTGTATTCGCCGCCCACATAGCGGGCGGGCTTCTGCACCCGTGGCAGGATGCGTTCCAGTCGTTTATCCATACGATTATCCTCGGTGATCTGTTGTACTTTTATGAACATCTTATTGTACCTGTTTTCGGCGGATTTGGCAAGGGCTTTTTACCGCCGTCACCGTCAGCCACAGTACGCCGGGCAGCAGGAACAGTCCCCCGCCGGTGCGGAGCGTCAGATAAAGGCACAGCGCCAGCAGTCCCATGGACGCACACAGCCCTACGATGGCCGTCCCACGGTCGGCGCGGTACGGCTCCCATATAAGCGCCGCCGTCAGCCACAACAGCCGCCCGCCGTCCATAGGCTGCACCGGCAGCAGGTTCAGCGCCCCTAAAAAGAGATTCACGCCGGAGAACACCGCCAGCGCGTCGATACCGGTCAGCGAAAGCCCCGCCCACAGCAGCAGATTGCACACCGGCCCCGCCGCCGTGCAGAGAAGCTCCCCGCCGTAGGAGAGGCGGTCGAGCTTGGGCGCGTACAGCGAAGCGCCGCCGGCGGACAGCGTCAGCCTTTCCGGTGGTGCGTGGAGAGCGGTCAGAGCGGCGATATGCGCCCCTTCGTGGAGTGCTGCCGCCGCGAAAATGGCTAAAGGCACCTCTATCGACCGCGACAGCAGCACAAAAGCCGATGCCATCACCACCGCCGAGGGCGTAATCTCTATGCGCATCCTACGCCACATAGTACAGCGGGTTGAGGTACACATCGTTCCGGTGCAGCTCAAAGTGGAGGTGAACGCCGGTGGCACGGCCTGTCTCCCCCATCTCGGCGATGGGGTCTCCCCTGTTCACCGACTGCCCCGATGAGGCGGTGACGCGGCTGCAATGGGCGTACAGCGTCTCATAGCCGTTTTCGTGGCGGACGGTGACGTACTGCCCCAGTTCGCTGCTCTTGCCCACCACCTCCACGGTGCCGTCTGCAAAGGCGGAGATGATGTCCCCCGCTTCACCGGCGATATCCACGCCGTAGTGGAACCGGCCATCCCCCTCCAATGGGTCGCTGCGGTTGCCGAACAGGGACGTGACGGTGCCGGCCACCGGCGGCGCATAGTCGAACCCCAGTACCTGCTGAAGCATCTCCACATTGTCCGGCAGCGCTTCCGTCCGCGCCACGGCGGGGACATCCTCCACCTCCGTGGTGCCGAAAACGGCGGTGTAGGCGTCGTTCAGTGCGTCGCCTACGGCGCCCTCGCCGGAGAACGCCCGCCCTGCGGCGGAGAACACCGCCACGAAATCCGTGTCCGCGCCCATTAGCGTCAGCACCGTGTCGCGGTAGGCGGCCACCGTGTCCGGCGACAGCAGCTTCACCGCCACCACCACCGCCAGCAGCAGCGCCGACACCGTCAGCCGTGCCATGGAGCGGCCACTGCGGGGCTTTGAGGCGGCGGGCGGCGCTTTCTTCGCCGGTTGAACCGGCTTTTGCACCGGTGCGGCGGGACGGCGGTGGTAGCGGCTGCGTCTCGGTGCGGCGCGGCGGGGACGATAGCGGGCGGTACGCTGGGTCATGGAAACACCTCCTTCGCCCCAGCCTATGCGGGAAAGGTGCCAAATAGACGAGCCGCATAAAAAAGCGCCGCAGGTCTCCCTACGGCGCTCAGGCGGCTTATTTCATGTTCTTTCGCAGCGTGTCGGTGTCCAGCATTTTCAGCTTGCCGGACAGCACCACCAGCTCTGCTTGTCGGCAGAACACATCGGTGGCGGTGATGAGGAAGTCGGCAATGACGTCAATGGCCACCGCCACCGCCAGACCCTCCGCCGGTATGCCCAACTGACCGAACAGGATGGTGCATATCGCCACGCCGCCGCCGGCGATAGGCGGTGTGGCCATGGTGAGGATGACGGAGGTAAAGATGGCCACCGCGATCCACACCGGCGTCACCGCCACGTCACAGACCTCCGCCATGCAGAAGCTGAGGACGAGGAAGTCAACCACCGTGCCCATACCAAAGAGGATCTGCCCCACGGGGATGCCGAAGTTGACGATCTTTCTGTCCACGCCCAGCTTCTTCCGGCAGGTGTCCATCATGGTGGCCAGCGTCGCCGCCGAGGACGCGGTGGTGAGGGCGATCAGGAACGCGGGGATGGTCTTGCGGAGGAACACGGCGGGGCTGACCTTGAAGCGAAGGCAGATAATGACCACATAGGCGCCCATGGCGAACAGACACCCCAGCACGATGAGCAGCGGCGCTTTGTACGCCTCCACCAGCACAGTGAAGCTGCCGGTGAGCACCATGGTGTAGATGCTGATGAAGATGATGAGGGCGATGAAGGAACACAGCGCTTCCAGTATGAGCTGTATCAGCAGATTGGCCTGCTCGATGAAGGACGTGACCAGCGACGCTTTCGCGCCCAGCACCAAAAGGGCGATGCCCACTATGGCGGCTAAAAACATGATTTGCAGGAAATTCCTCTCCACGAAGGGGGTGACCAGATTAGTGGGGACGATGCCCAACAGCATGGCAAACGGCTCCGACAAGTCCACCGACTCGCTGCCGCTGCCGGTGGCGAAGTGAAAGAGGGGCAGGACGCAGACGATAAAGGCGGTGGGGACGATCACCAGCATGAGCAGCATACGGCCGATCATCTTCTTGCCGATGTGGGTCAGCGTGGTCACGTCACCGATGCTGCAAATGCTCCACGTCACCGACAGGAAGATCATGAACCCCGCCACGCCGTTGAGCAGTCCCAAAAACGTGTCGGAAACGGGTGTCAGCAGGTCGTCCACCAGAAATGACTGGACGCTCTTCGGCAGGAAACCGGACAGCAGCCCGCACACCACCGCCAGCACCAGCGCCGCCAGTATGTACACCATTTGTGACGGTTTTTTCCGTTTCGGGGTGAATACCACGATGTTCTGGCCGTTTTTGTACTGCCACACCGGTGTCAGCCCCATGCCCGCCATCAGCATACGGGAGAAATCCTCGTCGCCGTCGGCGGCGAAGGGGTCGTGGCTCTCCCCTGTTACCGTCAGCTCCATGCGCAGCCGCCCGAACCGGCGGACGCAGCGCAGCTCGCACTCCGCCCCCTCCCCCAGCGCATCGCGGTAGTGCAGCAGCACTTCCTCCAGCGCCAGCGAAAGCCGCAGGGCGTTTTTCGATTCTGTCTTATTCTTCTCCATGAAGGCAGAGGCCTCCGCCACCGCCTGTTCGATGTACTCGTTGGTAATGGTAAACTTGTCCATGGTATCCCGCCTGTCTATCTCGATTGGTGGCATTGTAACACAGAATGGCGCGGTAATCAAGGGCTGGTGTGGGATGATGGGGCTGGCAGAAGGATCAGATTATGGCGACTCGTTTCGATACCGAGCGCACCCCCCTTGACCTTTTACAAAAAATGTAAGAGGGGGTACTTAAATCTTATGTGAATTATACTGAATAGGTTGTTTTTTCTGAATTTCCTGCTATAATCAAATAAAATATCGGAATAAAGTACTACGTATTGTAGGGGGATAAATCATATGCTCTATCGAAAAGTGGGTGTAGTGTTTTTTGTTCTTGTTCTGATTCTTGGACTGACGGGTTGTTCCAAATCAATAGAGGACAGGCAAAAAAAGGTGGAGAATGCTGTTGAGAGTATTTTATCCTCATTTGATGTGACATATGAAATGGAAATCTATTCCAACGAGCAGAACAATTATGTTACTGAAAAAGGAAGAAAAACCTATTATTATTTTAATGTTTATATAGATATTGATGCCGCTGCTTCAAATGAAGAAATCTTTAATATCATTAAAGCGGTCGACACTGCCAGCGTCAGTTACACATCGATATACCGTTTTTACAAGTTTAATGGTGAGTTCTATTATATCCAAGATGAGCACATTTTGATTTGTGGTCATAATTATGATGTGGCATACACTCCAATTGCTCAAAAATGTGGAGAGGGATTAAGCTACTCCGAGGAACAAGCAATTTGCAATTGGATTGAATCGAAGTATAATCTATATGATCTATATGATGGTAAATATGCTGGGGATAAATATTCCACCGAAATATTTGAATTGGCATCTCATGTGTTCAATGTGCCTGTTGCCGATTTGGAAATAATCTGGATGAATCGGTATATGGGTTAAAATCAACATATAAGAAGGATTTCCTGTGCTTGAAGATGACAATATACGCTGTTTTGCAAAAAATAAGACACGACAAGGTCGTGTCTTTCTTTTTTGGTCGGAGTGGGGGGACTTGAACCCCCGGCCTCTTGGTCCCGAACCAAGCGCGCTACCAGCTGCGCTACACCCCGAAAGCCTTTCCATTATATGACTTTCCCCTGCCGCTGTCAAGAGTTATTTCTCGTTTTTCCCTCGCAGCAGCGGCGGAAAGGCGAAAAGGCACCGCTGCCGTCTCACTTCTCCGTCTCCTGCATGGCGCGGCGGAGACAGCGGATGAAGGCGCGGGTGACGGGGTTGGCCTTCTCCGTGGGACGCATGGCCACGCCCAGCTCCCGCACGGTGGAGGGCTCCGTGGTGCGGACGGTGATGTTCCCCGCCTCGTAGTGTCCCAGCTCCAACTGGGAGAACACGGAGCAGCCCAGACCCGCCGCCACCGCCGCCAGCACGGAGCGGTTGTTCATCCGGTCGTCGGTGTAGTGGGGCGTAACGCCGGAGCGGGTAAAGACGCGGGTGGTGTCGGTGTTGGTGCCGTAATCGGGGACGATGATGGGGCGATCCTGAAAATACGTCACCGGCACCGGATCGGGCACGTCGCTGTTGGGCGGCAGCACCGCCAAAAAGGGGTCGTCCAGCAGCTTCGTCCAGTCCAGCTCCCCTGCCGTGAACCGCCGGTCGGTGACACCCAGCTCCACGCTGCCGTCCCGCAGCCAGTTGTCCACCTGCATGGGGCTGCCGGAGATGACGCTGACGTTGATGTGGGGATAGTCGGCCTTCAGATAGGCGATGGCGCGGGGCACCCACACGGTGGAAACCGTGTCCAGCGCCGCCAGACGCAGCGTGGCCTCCTGCGCCTGCTTGCAGGTGCGTATCTCCGCGTTCAGCGCGTCATAGACCCGCAGCAGGCGGTAGATCTGGGGCATCAGCGTCCGGCCAGTCTCGCTGAGCCGCACGCCGCTGTAACTACGATCCAAGAGCCGCAGGCCGATCTCGCTTTCCAGACTGTTCATCATGTAGGTCAGCCCCGCCTGAGAATAGCCCAGCGTGTCCGCCGCGCGGGAGAAGCTGCCGGCTTCCTCGATGACCGCCAGCGCCTGTAATTTCTGAATGTCCATAGGAGCACCACCTATAAAGGAATCTTATATCTATCATAGTGCGGCGACGCGCCGTTGTCAAGAAAAAAGGACGGCAAACGCCGTCCTTTCCGTCCTGTTTTTACTTGTTGACCTGAATATCCGCGAAATGGCGGGGCTGTTCCCTGCCCTCCAATACGCGGCAGGCACCGGCTGCCAGCGCTTCCAGCTCGAACTCGCCGGCCATCACCTCCACCGGTGCGATGAAGGAGACCTTCTTGGTGATGTACTCCGCCACATAGTCGGAGTGTGCCAGTCCGCCGGTGAGGATGATGCGGTCGATGTGACCGTCGGCAGCGGCGGCCAGTGCGCCGATGGCGCGGGCGGCGCTGTACAGCATCCCCTCGTAGATCAGCTTGGCGTGGCCGTCGCCTTCGGCGATGCGGCGCTCCACCTCGATGGCGCTGCTGGTGCCCAAATGCGCCAGCAGACCGCCCTTGCCGCGGATGAAGCCCATCATCTCCTTCTCCGTGTACTTGCCGGAGTAGCACAGCTTCACGGTGCTTTGCAGGTCGGCGCCGCCGAACCGCTCAGGGGCGAACATCCACTCATCGTCCCGCACACCGTCCACCATGCGGCCATGGACGAACAGACGGCAGGAGCCGCCGCCGCCCAGATGCAGCACGATGAAGCGGCAGTCCTCCAGGGGACGGTGCATCACGTTTTCGGCGCACCGCAGCGCCATGGCGCGGCAGTTCAGCGCGTGACCCAGCATCTTGCGGGAGATGTCGGGATGGCCGGTGACGCGGGCCACGTCGTCCATCTCGTCCACCGCCACCGGATCGCAGATAAAGGCGGGGATACCCAGCGGCTGCGCCAGATGGAGCGCCAGCACGCAGCCCAAATTGGAAGCGTGGGCGGCATCACGGACGGTGTACATATAGTCCACCATGTCCTGCTCCACGGCGTACGTTCCGGCGGGGCAGGCGGGCATCTGACCGCCGCGGGCGCAGACGGCATCCAGCATTTTCACGTCAAAATCGTGGCTTTGCAGCGTGTTTTCAATGGTTTTCAGTCGGAAATCCGCCTGTTCCATGACCCAGCCGAAGGGCTGCAATTCCTCGTTGGTGTGGCGGATCGTCTCGTCAAACAGCTTCTCCTCCCCGCGGAAAACGGCGATCTTGGTGGAGGTGGAGCCAGGGTTGATGACCAGTACGCACTTGCTCATACGTTCACTTGCCCCGAAGGGGCGCTCCTTTCCGGCGATATATCTGTCTCTATCGTACCATGTATCGACCGCAGCGTGAAGCGGAACTTCCCGATAGGGTCACGGATTTTCCGTCAGCGCTGTCCCTCGCTTTTCGTCAGCATCCGCACGGCGTAGCGCAGGAACATCTTCACCGCCGGCGACGTATCGGCGCGGGAGTGGAGCGCCGCGCCCAGCGTGATGCTGGCAGGCGGGTCGATGGGGATTTTCACCACGTCACAGACACGCTTTTCCGTGATGAGCCGGTTCATGACGCTGATACCCAGCCCCTGCTCCACCATGGACATGGCGGAAAAGCTCTCGATGGTGGTGTAGCGGATGTTGGGCTTGATGTGGCTGCGGCTGAACAGCGCCTCCACGTCGTCGTCACAGCCCAGCGCCGGCATGATGAAGGGATCCTCGGCGCACCGTTCCAGCGGATAGCTGTCCGCCTCTGCCAGCGGATGGTCGCGTG
Organism: uncultured Oscillospiraceae bacterium; assembly: GCA_964613205.1. Classification (GTDB taxonomy): domain Bacteria; phylum Bacillota; class Clostridia; order Oscillospirales; family Oscillospiraceae; genus Vescimonas. The sequence continues at coordinate 6,262 of CAZTHY010000005.1, read as the reverse complement.
GCAGCAGCGCCAGCATGGGATCCTCCGCCAGCGGTATCCACTCGTAGGGCATATTCTCCTGATAGCTGAGAAAGCCGATGTCCGCCACCCGCTCGTCCAGCCACTGCGCCACCTCCTGCCAGATGCCCTCCCGCAGCTTGATACGCACGTTGGGATAGTCCCGCTGGAAGGCGCGGATGACGGCGGGCAGCCAGTGGGTGGCGATGCTGGAATAGGCGGCGATGCTGACGGAGCCGATGAGCAGTCCGTTCATCTCCGCCGACAGCTCGAAAATCCGATCCTCCTGCCGCAGAAATTCCCGCACCACAGGCAGCAGCAGTTCGCCGTTGGCGGTAAGGGCGACGCCCTTGGTATTGCGGCTGAACAGGGAGAAGCCGATCTCCCGCTCCAGCGCCGAAACCAGCTGGTTCACGCCGGAGGGCGTATACCGCAGCGTCTCCGCCGCCCGGGAAAAGCTCCCCGTCTCCGCCGCCGCCAAAAACGCCCGACATCTTGCTGTTTCCACCGCTGCTACCTCCCTTCTTCGGCCGCTCTTTCCTTCTTTTTCACGATATTGACGGCGATCATGCCGCCGATGAGCAGCACCGCAATAGCACCGCCGCCTATATAGATGGCCATTTTGACCGTATCACCGCCATTGTGGACGATGACATACGTACCGGAGCGGTCAAGAAGCACGTCCAGCCCGCCTTCGTCACTGATAAAGCCGCCCATTCGGGTCAAATCCTGCCCCTCGAATCCCTCATCAAGGCTGTCGCTGAACAGGAACACGGTAAACTCTCTGCCGTCCTTCCGGAATGCCTCCGGCACATCAAAGCGGATAGTGGAGGGCTCCTCCAGCTGTGGCAGCGGTTCACCTGTCATCATATCCCGCAGTGTGACCGCAAAGCTGTTTATCTCCACATAGTCGCAGCCAGCCTGTTCGCCGTACTGGGCGATCTGCTCCTTCTGCTCCGCCGTCAAGGCCACTTCGGACAGCTCGATGGAACCGGTGCCGCCCGCCAGCGTATCAGGCGAGGGCAACGTCACCGCCACGCAATTGCCGTTTTCCAACGTTTTCCCTATTGGATCACCATACAGATCGGTTTCACTTTTTACGGGAAACATGGGTAACAACACTTGCCCGTCTCCAATTATCTGTGCCAGCGTTTCACCATCACCCTTATAACCAAATTCGTAGTACTTGGCCACATCCAAATAGCGATGATAAATAGCGCTGCCATAGCGCAGATTACCGGTAAGGTACAAATCCGTCGCATTAAGAAATTCGGGTCGCAGTGACACTCCTCCGATATTGCCATAGACCGTCACCACTGTTGGGTCATTCGGCTCTGCTGCATCTAACGTAAGACCTTCCACATTTCCGTGAATTGTCACATTTGCGCTTGTGACGTAAAGAAGTGAATAATCTCCCGTCAGCTCCACCGGTTCATCACACTGAATGATATAGACATCAACACTTGGGTCGGGTACCTCCACATAACCGCTCTCCGTCTCGCTGGCATACCACATATCGTTATTATCAAAATAACCTACCGTCATATACCATGGCTTATCGGGTATACCGGCTTCACGGGCACCGACAGGGTCATACCGATAAGATGTGTTCGCCCATTTGTCGCCCCATGCGGTAACGACGGTCGCCGCGACGGTGAGCGTCAGCAGCAGGAACAGCAGAAAAGACTTTTTCATACGTAACCTCCTGTTTTCCGTTTGGTTGACTTACCTATTCTTCTTCGCCAGCTCCATCAGTTCAGGGTATTTGGAGATGATGTAGCTGTAACTTTTGCGGGTGTGGGGGACAAGACAGGCGGAGCAGTCTTTGACGCCGCTGTCTAAGTACCGGAAATTGCCGCCGCACTGGCTGCCCAGCGTGTACAGCGGGCAGTAGCAGAACAGGCAGTTGAAGTCCTCGGGATGCTCCGTTTTGTGGCAGGGGAAGAACTCGCAGGCGGTGTGCTGGGTGAAGGAGTAGTTGCACTCCTCCGGCTTCTTGAAACGCGCTTCGCTCATAGCTGACCTCCAAGGTGTATTGTCCCCTCCATTGTAGCAAAGGCGGCGTGGAAAGTCAACGGAGTGCGACGCAGGAAAAAGCCCGCCTTGCGGCGGGCTTTCGGTGTTATTCGGATTTCTTCTTGTCGGAGGTCACGCGGTTCAGCAGTGCCACGATGCCCCAGATCACCAGAATGACCACGAAGATGCCGATCATGCCCTTCAGCATGATCATCAAGCAGGCTAAGACCAGTTCGGTATTCATGTGCGCGTCCTCCTTACAGCAGATTTTCCACAAGGGTGATGATGAGACCGCCGGCGATGACGGAGGCGATCTGACCGCTGACGTTGGCACCGGCCGCGTGCATCAGCAGGAAGTTGTAGGGATCCTCGTCCCTGCCCATCTTATGCACCATGCGGGATGCCATGGGGAAGGCGGAAATACCCGCCGCGCCCACCATGGGGTTGATCTTTTTCTTGCTGAACAGGTTCAGGAACTTGGCAAAGAACACGCCGCCCACGGTGTCGAACACGAAGCCCAGCAGCCCCAGCGCCAGAATCAGCAGCGTCTGCCAGGTGACGAACAGCTCCGCCTTCATGCGGAACGCCACGGAAAGACCCAGCACCAGCGTGATGAGGTTGGCCAGCTCGTGCTGCGCCGACTGGCTGAGACTGTCCAGCACGCCGCACTCGCGGATCAGGTTGCCGAACATCAGGAAGCCAATCAACTCGGCGCTCTTAGGCGCCACCGTACCGGCGATGATGGTGACGAGGATGGGGAACAGGATACGGGTGGTCTTGCTGACGGAGCTGGGGCTGTACTCCATGCGGATAAGCCGCTCCTTCTTGGTGGTGCAGGCCTTGATGATAGGCGGCTGGATGATGGGCACCAGCGCCATATAGGAGTAGGCCGCCACCATGATGGGCCCCTGATAGATGCTCTGGAAATAGTTGGCCACATAGATGCTGGTGGGGCCGTCGGCTGCGGCGATGATGGCCGCCGATGCGGCGTCCTTCAGATCGAAGCCCAATATGACGGCGATGACCAGCGTGACGAAGATGCCGAACTGCGCCGCCGCACCGAAGAGGAACATTTTGGGGTTACTCAGCAGGGGGCCGAAGTCGATCATGGCGCCGATGCCGATGAACAGCAGCAGCGGGAACAGCTCACTGGCGATACCGGCGTTGAACAGCGTCTCGATGGCCTCCGTGTTGACGAAGGGCAGGTTCACCAGCACTGCGCCGAAGCCCATAGGCAGCAGCAGCGACGGCTCCATCTCCTTGGTGATGGCCAGCAGAATCAGCACGCAGCCGATGACGATCATCACGCCCTGCTGCCATGTGAAGTTCAGCACATTGGAGAAAAGGTCGGTAAAAAGACTCATGCGGAACGTTACCTCCGATACTACCCGCAAAACGCGGAAAAATCGTGCCAATCGTACCACATTCTGCCGGAAAAGTCAACGGGACAGCCTGCGATTTCCGCCGTTTTTTACCGACTCTTTATGACTTACTTTTCACACCGCATGGCGCTCCAGAATGCCCCGCAGCGCACTGAGGGAGCTGGTATGACAGCGCTCGATGCGGGTGGGACTTCCCTTCACCTCGCTGAGGGCGCTCTGCACCAGCTTGTGGGACATGGTGGAGGTGAAGAAGATCAGCAGATCGGGCTGCCCCAGCTTATTTTTAAGGCCGCCGGCAGGCTTGGTAAACACCTTGGCCGAGCATTGGTAGGACTGGCACAAGTCCTTGTACCGCCGCTCCATACACTCGTTTCCGCCTAAGATGACAACGCTCATGTGGGTCTCCTTTCGTGATAGTTAGAGTTCTCTAACTTATGGTTTCAGAAAAGCCGTCCAACGTTCGTTGGGCGGTTTTCCCGTGCAGTTGTGGGGACTTATCTCCCGAACAGCCCCTTCTTCTCGCAGGGGCGGGAGGACACCGACAGTACGCGGTAGCCGGTGGAATTGATGGCGGCGGACAGGGCGGATTCATCCACAGGCGCGTCCGTCACCACCACCGTCTCCCCCTTTTTGTGGGAGGACTTCACCTTTTTCGCGTCCACCGCGCGGCGCACCGCATCGTTGACGTGGCTTTCGCACATGGCACAGGCCATGCCGTCGATGTGCAGGATCGTTTCGTACATTTGGCTTCTCCTTACAGGGCGGGGAGAGGGACGAGAGGGTGTCCCTCTCCCCTGCCGGTCAATGGCAGTTGCCGTGGCACTGGCCGTGCATGGCGCAGTGGGCGCAGCCTGCGCCGCAGGAGGACTTCCCTGCCCTCTTTTGACGCACCAGATAGATGACGATGGCGGTGACCACCACCAGCAGCAGCGCGCTGATGAGGATGGTGCCTAAGTTTGCGCTGAACCATTGCAGCATGGAAGATCGCTCCTTTCCATTATCGTTGTAGTGATTGAATTACTTGACCGTCAGCTTGTCGGCCTCTTTGTAGGGCTTGAAGAGCATATACAGCATACCCGCCAGCACCAGCGCCGCCACGATAACGCCCAGGATGTTGGCGCTGCCGGTGAACAGCGCGCCGAACTGGTTGACCATCAGCGCGATGGCGTAGGCGAACAGGCACTGGTAGCCGATGGCGAACCACGTCCACTTGCGGTTGTTCATCTCCCGCTTGATGGCACCGATGGCGGCGAAGCAGGGAGCGCACAGCAGGTTGAACACCAGATAGCTGTAAGCAGTCACGCCGGTGAAGGCGGCAGCCATGGCCTGATAGACGGTGCCGTCGCCGCCGCCGTACAGGACGCCCAGCGTGCCGACGATGTTCTCCTTGGCCACAAGGCCGGTGATAGCGGCCACCACGGCCTGCCAGTTGCCCCAGCCGAGGGGTGCGAAGATCCAGTCGATGGCACCGCCGATGAGCGCCAGGATGGAGCAGTCGATCTGCTCGTCGGACAGCATCTGGAACTGGCCGTCCACCCAGCCGAAGTAGCTGGTGAACCACACCAGAATGGTGCTGAGCAGGATGATGGTACCGGCCTTCTTGATGAAGCTCCAGCCGCGCTCCCACATGGAGCGCAGGACGTTGCCCAGCGTCGGCCAGTGGTAGGCGGGCAGCTCCATGACGAAGGGGGCGGGCTCGCCGGAGAACATTTTCGTCTTTTTCAGGATGATACCGGAGACCACGATGGCGGCCATACCGATGAAATACGCAGAAGTGGACACCCAGGGGCTGTTGCCGAAGATGGCACCGGCGATCATGCCGATGAAGGGCACCTTGGCGCCGCAGGGGATGAAGGTGGTGGTCATGATGGTCATACGGCGATCCCGCTCGTTTTCGATGGTACGGGAGGCCATAACGCCGGGGATACCGCAGCCGGTGCCGATGAGCATGGGGATGAAGGACTTACCGGACAGACCGAACTTGCGGAAGATACGGTCGAGGACGAAGGCGATACGCGCCATGTAGCCGCAGGCCTCCAGGAACGCCAGCAGCAGGAACAGCACCAGCATCTGAGGCACGAAGCCCAGCACCGCGCCGACACCGCCGACGATACCGTCTAGAATCAGGCCGCTGAGCCACTCGGAGGCACCGGCGGACTCCAGACCGCTGCCGATAAGGGCGGGAATACCGGGCACCCACACGCCGTAATCGGTGGGATCGGGCTCGTCACCGATGGCGGCCAGCGCCGCGGCGGCTTCCTCGTAGTCCTCGAGGGTGGCCGTCTCGGTGGTGATCTCCAGCGTCTCCTCGTTCTCCACGTCGTAGGTGAAGGTGTTGTCACCGGCCAAAGCGCCGTTCGCTTCGATGTACGCTTCGTAGCCGTCCACGATGGTGGCGGCCTCGCCGTACTCCTCGGAGATCTCAGCATAGCCGCCGTCAATGCCAAACAGGTGGAAGCCGTCACCGAACAGGCCGTCATTGGCCCAGTCGGTGGCCGCTGCGCCCACCGTCACCATGGACAGGTAGTACACCAGGAACATGACCACCGCGAAGATGGGCAGACCCAGCCAGCGGTTGGTGACCACGCGGTCGATCTTATCGGAGGCGGACAATGCGCCGGCGTTTTTCTTCTTGTAGCTGGCCTTGAGAATTTCAGCGATATAGACGTACCGCTCGTTGGTGATGATGGACTCCGCGTCGTCGTCCAGCTCCGTCTCGGCGGCAGCGATGTCCTTTTCGATGTGCGCCATGGTCTCGGCGGGGATGTGGAGCTGTTCCAGCACCTTGTCGTCCCGCTCGAAGATCTTGATGGCGTACCAGCGCTGCTGTTCCTCCGGCAGGGAGTGGACGGCCGCCTCCTCGATGT
>CAZTHY010000004.1:0-19218 GCA_964613205.1 uncultured Oscillospiraceae bacterium | reverse complement strand
GAGGTCGTTCCCGGTGTGGATGGTCTGATCCACATCTCCCAGATCGCCGACCGCCGTATCGAGAAGCCCGGCGATGTGCTGGCCGAGGGCGATATGGTGGACGCCAAGATCACCGCTGTGGACGAGGAGAAGCAGAAGATCTCCCTGTCCATCCGCGCTCTGCTGGCTCCCGCTGCCGAAGAGGAAGCCGAGGACGAGGAGTAATTCCCCAAAACAAAACAGCCGTGCCCAAGGCACGGCTGTTTTTTGCGCTATTTAGACAAGTGATCCTCTACCCAATGCAGCAAATCGGATTCTTCGACCGACCCATCCGCAATGGCAATGAACATATCTGCTAGTTCGCCGGTATTTAACTGCAAGCGATACCCATTCCATTGCAGAAGAAGCTGGGTCAGCATGGCGCCGATTCGCTTGTTGCCGTCGATAAAGGCATGGTTGGCGGCTAAACCGTATCCAAGGCGGGCGATTTTCTCTATATCAGAAGGGAAAAGCTCCTGCCCGCCGAAGGATTGGAGCGGCGCGGCAATGGCGGCTTCCAGCGCACCACGGTCTCTGAGACCGTCGATACCGCCGCTGCACCGGATGATACGGCTGTGAATGAGGATAACGTCCTCGGCTGTTATCCAAATCATTCCGCCATCCTCTTATAATCCTCCGCGAAATCGGCCAGCAGCTTGTCGGTGTCGGCCAGCATCCGTTCGCGGGTGACGGTGGCCGGCTCCTGCACGGTGACGGCGAAGGGCATCCCCTTGGCGCGGACAAAGGCGTTGGCGAAGATGTTGAACGCGGTGGAAGTCGTCATGCCCAACTGGTCACAGATGGCGGCCATCTGCGTTTTTACGTCGGAATCCATGCGGAAAGTCATATTTGTATCCATAGTGATCGCCTCCTTGCACGACTATTATAGTACATATTATGTGCAAATGCAACCATAATAATCCTCCCCGCTAAGAAACACGAAAGCTGTTGACTTTTGGGGGAAAAGAGTATATGATAGTAGCCGTCAAATAAATACGCATTTAAGTGCCGTCTGCACCGCTGGGGTGCAGAGGGAGAATAGAGCATCCGGTGAGAATCCGGAACGGTACCGCCACTGTGAGCGCGGAGACCGTACACGCGACGAAAGTCAGCCATTGGGGAGACCTGAGAAGGCAGTGTACGGCCGGTGAAGCGCAAGTCAGGAGAACTGCTTAAATGTCAGCGCTTTGACCTCTCGAAGATGGAGGGATAGGCACCCCGACCCGCATAAAATCGGTTGCGGCAGTCCGTCAGGGCTGCCGCGTTTTTTCGTTGGGGCGGTTTTGTCGTGCTGTTTTCCTCCGGAGAGCCATCGTTTTTCCGGGAGAACATCCCCGAAAATAGATCATTACTAATTTTGGAGGAAAATGACATGAACATGAAAAAGTGGGTCGCTCTGCTGCTGGCTCTGTGCATGGCACTGAGTTTGGTGGCCTGCGGCGGCAACGAGACTCCTGCTGCCGATGACGGTGATGCAGTGGATCAGACTGCCGTGGATCAGGCTGCTGCCGACAACGTGGCTGCCCTCATCGACGCTATCTACGTCCAGGAGCGCACCGAGGAGACCGACGCCCAGTGCGCCGCTGCCAAGGCCGCTTGGGACGCTCTGACCGACGCCCAGAAGGAACTGGTGGAGGGCGAGGAAGCCAGCCCCGATTACTTCGGTCTGGACACCGGTGACGCTTCTCTGGACGATGCCCGCAACGGCGATGACATCGGCGAGAAGGAGATTCTGGTGGTCAGCTTCGGTACCTCTTTCAACGACAGCCGTGTGGCCGACGTGAAGAGCATCGAGGACGCGCTGCAGGAAGCCTTCCCTGAGTGGGCTGTCCGCCGCGCTTTCACCGCGCAGATCATCATCAACCACATTCAGGCTCGTGAGGGCGTGGCCATCGACAACATGACCCAGGCGCTGGATCGTGCCGTGGCCAACGGCGTCAAGGAGCTGGTGGTACAGCCCACCCATCTGATGCACGGTGCGGAGTACGACGAGATGATGGACGCGCTGGCACAGTACGAGGATAAGTTCGACGTAGTGGCCGTGGCCGAGCCCCTGCTGGGTGAAGTGGGCAGCGACGCCACCATCATCAACGCTGACAAGAAGGCCGTGGCCGAGGCCGTGGTGGCCGATGCTTGCGCCGACGGCGGCTTCGCCGATGCGGCCGACGCAGCTGCACAGGGCACCGCTATCGTCCTGCTGGGTCACGGTACCGCCCATGTGGCCAAGGTGACGTACAGCCAGATGCAGACCCAGATGAACGAGCTGGGCTATGACAACGTGTTTATCGGCACCGTGGAGGGTGAGCCGGAGGAGACCGCCTGCGAGGCCGTGATCGAGGCCGTGAAGGCTGCCGGTTACGAGAACGTGGTGCTGCGTCCCCTGATGGTGGTGGCCGGTGACCACGCCAACAACGATATGGCCGGTGCGGAGGATGACTCCTGGAAGTCCATGTTCACCGCTGCCGGTTTCGCCAAGGTGGATACGCAGATCTCCGGTCTGGGCAGCATCGAGGCGGTGCGTACCCTGTACGTCGCTCACGCACAGGCGGCCATCGACTCCATCGCGGGCTGATCGCACTTTCGACCCGGGGACGGCAACGTCCTCGGGTCTTTTTGTAGTCTGATTTTTACATGGGAGGCGGCAATATGAAGAAAAAATCGCTTTTGACGCTGCTGCTGGCGCTGTGTATGGCGCTGACTTTACTGGGCTGCGGCGGGCAGGAGGGGGAACAGAAGGAAGCTGTCTCCCGTGTCGAGCTGCCGGACGGGCAGTACACCGTGGACTTCGAGACGGACAACAGTATGTTCCGCGCGACGGAAGCCCACGACGGCAAGGGCGTGCTGACGGTGGTGGACGGCGTGGCCACGCTCCACGTCAGTCTCAACTCCAAGAACATCGTGAACCTGTACCCGGGTACGAAGGCGCAGGCCAAGGAAGATGAGGCGGGCTGGCTCCAGCCCACCACCGACACCGTCACTTACAGCGACGGTCTCAGCGACGAGGTCTACGGCTTCGACGTCCCTGTGCCCTGCATCGGGGAGGAGTTCGATCTGGCGCTGATCGGCAAGAAGGGGACGTGGTACGACCACAAGGTCAGTGTCCAGAACCCCACGCCGCTGCCGGATGCGCCGGAGCCGGTGGAGCTGGCCGACGGCACCTACCGCTGTGACGTGACGCTGACCGGCGGTTCGGGACGCGCCAGCGTGGAAAGCCCCGCCGTCGTCACGGTGGAGGGGGAGACGGTGATGGCCACCATCGTGTGGAGTAGTCCTTATTATGAGTATATGCTGGTGGGACAGGTGAAGTATGAGCCGGTGCAGGCGGAGGGCAACTCCACCTTCACCATTCCGGTGGCGCTGGACTGCGACATGGCCGTCAGCGCATCCACCGTGGCCATGAGCCAGCCCCATCTGGTGGACTACACGCTCCATTTTTACAGCGGCAGCGCGGAGGAAATGACACCATGAGAAAGCGCCTGTGGGCTGTTTTACTGACGCTGGCACTGGTGTTGTGCGGCTGCGGCGGCGGTACGGACAGCGGCGGCGAGCTGGGCAACGGCTGGGAAAAGGAGCGCTCCATGGCGCTGGATTTCGCCACCCAGTTCACCGTGGACTACTATCGGGACGGCTACAAGCTGATTTCTTTGGCCGACGGCAGCAGGTTTCTGACGGTGCCGGAGGGGAAGGAATGTCCCGACGGTATCGCGCCGGACATTGCGGTGCTGTACCAGCCCCTTGACCATATCTATCTGGCCGCCACCGCCGCCATGTGTCTCTTTGACGCGCTGGAACGGCTGGACGCCATCGGCCTTTCCGGTACGAGAGCGGAGGGGTGGTACATCGAAAACGCCCGTCTTGCCATGGAGCGGGGCGACATCCTCTACGCGGGGAAGTACAGCGAGCCGGACTATGAGCTGCTTTTGCAGCAGAACTGCCCGCTGGCGGTGGAATCGCTGATGATCGGCCACGCCTCCGAGGTGAAAACGAAGCTGGAGGAGCTGGGCATTCCGGTGCTCATCGACCAGTCCAGCATGGAGACCCACCCGCTGGGCCGCACGGAGTGGATGAAGCTGTACGCGGCGCTGCTGAACGAGGAGGACAGGGCGGAAGCGCTGTTCGCCCAGCAGGAGCAGTACCTGACGGAATCGCTGGAGCGGGAGAGCAGCGGCAAGACGGTGGCCTTCTTCCATATCAGCACCTCCGGCCATGTGGTGGTGCGGAAAAGCGGCGACTATGTGACCCGTATGCTGGAGCTGGCCGGCGGTCAGTATGTGTTTGACGACATCGGCGATCCGGAGACGCGGACATCCACCGTCACCATCGACATGGAGCGGTTTTTCGCCGCCGCCAGGGACGCGGATTACATCATCTACAACAGCACCATCGACGGCGAACTGAAAACCATGGACGAGCTGCTGGCCAAGAGCGAACTGCTGGCGGATTTCAAGGCCGTGCAAAACGGCAGCGTGTGGTGTACCGGCAAGAATATGTATCAGGACACCACCCAACTGGGTCAGATGATCCAGAGCTTTCAGACCATTTTTTCCGGTGAGGCGGAGGGCGTGACGGAGCTGCCTTACCTCTACCGGCTGCAATGACTGGCTGTCGCGCCCCTTTTCGGGCGCGGCAGCTTCGGCCTGCTTATTTTGAAACGAAAAGCCAACGGCTTTTGACATAGGAAGGAATCGCTTATGAACCCACACACCACCACACCGGACGGCAGCACCGTGACATTGCGGGGCGCAGGGCGCTTTACCGCCGTCATGGCGCTGCTTGTCGGCCTTTTGGTGCTGGCGCTGATCCTCAATGTGAATATCGGCTCCGTGGCCATTCCGGCGGGGCAGGTGCTGGCGCTGATTGGGGACGGCGTGCGGTACGGCATTGTCCACCTCTTTACCGGCAACTGCGGCGAGGAATTGACGGCCTTGGTGAAGGGGTCGGTGGAAAGTCAGATCCTGTTCAGCATCCGTATGCCCCGTATGCTGCTGGCCATGGTGCTGGGCGGCGCACTGTCGGTGTCCGGCTATCTGTTGCAGGTCTTTTTCCGCAACCCCATCGCGGGGCCCTTCGTGCTGGGCATTTCGTCGGGTGCCAAGATGGTGGTAGGCATCACGCTGATCTTTTTGGCGCCGTACTTAGGCAGTATCAGCCCGCTGACGCTGATCGTGGCGGCTTTTATCGGTTCGCTGCTCATCACGTCGCTGGTGCTGGTGTTCTCCCAGCGAGTGCGGAGTATGTCCATGCTGCTGGTCATCGGCATCATGGTGGGCTATATCTGCGGTGCCGTCACCGACCTGTGCGTCACCTTTGCCGACGACCATGACGTGGTGAACCTGACCAACTGGTCCATGGGCAGCTTTTCCGGTGCTGGCTGGGACAACGTGAAAACGGCGGTGTACCTGTGCCTGCCGGTAACGCTGGGGACGATGCTTTTGAGCAAGCCTATCGCCGCCTACGGACTGGGCGAGGGCTACGCCCAGAGCTTAGGCGTGCGGGTGAAGCCCTTTCGGGTGGTGCTGATTTTGCTGTCCAGTCTGCTGTCCGCCTGTGTGACGGCGCTGGCAGGGCCCATCTCCTTCGTGGGCATCGCCGTGCCCCACATGACACGGACGCTGCTGAAATCCTCCAAGCCCGCCTTTGTCATCCCCGCGTCCTTCTTCTGCGGCGCGGTGTTCTGCGTGTTCTGCGATCTGCTGGCGCGGACGGTATTTGCCCCTACGGAGCTGGCCATCGGCACCGTTACGTCCTTCTTCGGCGCACCGGTGGTGATCTACATGATGGTGAAGCGCCGCCGTATGCAGGAGGATTGACATGGAGCGATATGTAACGATCGACAAGCTGGCGGTGGGCTACGACGGCCATGTGCTGCTGCGGGACATCTGCCTCAGTCTTGAAAAAGGAAAAATCCTCACCCTGATCGGCCCCAACGGGGCGGGGAAGTCCACCATACTGAAAACCCTCATCCGCCAACTGGCCGCCATCCGCGGCAAGGTGACCATCGGCGGCCGCACGCTGGAGGACTGGCCACCCCGCGAAATGGCCAAGCGGCTGGCGGTGGTGCTGACCGACCGTATCCGCCCTGAACTGATGACCTGCGCCGAGGTGGTGGCCATGGGGCGCTATCCCTACACCAACCTGTTCGGCAAGCTGACGGCGGAGGACACCGCCGCCGTGGAATCGGCGCTGCGCCGCGTCCACGCACTGGATTTGGCGCAGCAGGACTTCGCCACGCTGTCCGATGGGCAGCGGCAGCGGATCATGCTGGCACGCGCCATCTGTCAGGAGCCGGAGGTCATCGTGCTGGACGAGCCTACCGCCTATCTGGATATCCGCTATAAGATCGAGCTGCTGGACATCCTGCGCAACATGGCGCGGCAGGGCGTGACCATCATCATGTCCCTCCACGAGATCGACCTGGCCGCCAAGGTGTCCGACTATCTGCTCTGCGTAGGGCAGGACGGGAAGCTGACCTTCGGCGCACCGGAGGAGATACTGCGCCGCGGCGCCATCGAGGACTTGTACGGTCTTGGCGGCGGCAGCTACGACCTGCTGTTCGGCAGCGTGGAGCTGAGCAAGCCGAAAGGCGCGCCGCGGGTGTTCGTGGTGGCGGGCGGCGGCTATGGCGCAGAGTGCTACCGGCTGCTGCAAAAGCGGGAGGTGCCCTTCGCCACTGGTATTCTCTTCGAAAACGACGTGGACGCGCAGGTGGCCAACGCCCTCAGCGACCATGTCATCACCGTCCCCGCCTTTGAAATGGTGACGGAGGACGACTTCCGCCGCGCCGCCGCACTGCTGGACGGCTGCACCGCCGTGGTGGACGCGGGCACGCCCATCGGCACGCTGAACCGGTGGAACGGAGAACTGTTGAAGCGGGCGGAGGAAGAGCACCTCCCCCTTTACCGATACCAGAAGTAAGGAGAACGTCATGACCACCCAACGACCCCGACTGGTGCTGGCCGGCACCCACAGCGGCTGCGGCAAGACCACCGTTACCTGCGCCGTTTTACAGGCGCTGGTGGAGCGCTCCCTCCGTGTAGGGGCGTTCAAGTGCGGGCCGGACTACATCGACCCCATGTTCCACAGCCGTGTCATCGGCGCGAAAAGCGGCAATTTAGACCTGTTTTTCTTTCCGGAGAACACTCTGCGGTATCTGCTCTCCCGCAACGGAGAAGATCGGGACATCAGCATCATTGAGGGCGTTATGGGCTACTACGACGGCTCCACCGCCGCCGATACCGCCGCCAGCACCTACGAGGTGGCGCGGGTAACGGACAGTCCGGTGGTGCTGGTGGTGAACGCAAGGGGCGCGTCCCTCTCCGTGCTGGCCACGGTGCAGGGCTTTCTGACGTTTCAAGAGGACAGCCGTATCGCCGGTGTCGTCCTCAACCAATGCACCGCCGCCACCTATGAAACGCTGGCAGCGGAGATGGAGCGCCGTTTCCAGGGCCGCGTTAAGCCGCTGGGCTTCCTGCCCAAAATGGCGGAATGTTCGCTGGAAAGCCGCCATTTGGGACTGGTGACGGCGGATGAGGTGGCACATCTGCGGGAAAAGCTCCACCTGCTGGCAGAGCAGGCGGAAAAAACCATCGATCTGGACGGCCTTATGGCGCTGGCGCACACCGCCGCACCGCTGGCCTTCACGCCGGTAGTCTTGCCGAAAGGGCGGGACACCGTCCGTATCGCTGTGGCACGGGACAGGGCGTTCTGCTTCTACTATGAGGACAGTCTGGACGCGCTGCGGGAGATGGGCGCGGAATTGGTGCCGTTCAGCCCCCTCAAGGACGAAAAACTGCCGGAGGACGTGCAGGGGCTGTACTTAGGCGGCGGCTATCCGGAGCTGTACGCGGAAGCGCTGAGCGGCAACACGTCCATGCGTACCTCTATCCGACAGGCGTTGGAGCGGGGCTTGCCCTGTATCGCCGAGTGCGGCGGGTTCATGTACCTGACGGAGCGCATCGGGACACACTCCATGGTGGGCTTTTTGGCGGGGGACAGCTACGACACCGGCCGCCTGACCCGCTTCGGCTACGTCCACTTGCAGGCGGAGAAGGACAGCATGATCGCCCCAACAGGGGAGACGCTGCCCGCCCACGAATTCCACCACTGGGACAGCACCCACTGCGGCGATGGCTTCACGGCGAAGAAGCTGTCCGGCAAAAGTTGGCGGTGCGTCCATGTAACCGACCGGCTCTACGCCGGATATCCCCATTTTCATTTCTATGCTGCGCCCCAGGCGGCGGCGCGGTTCTACGAGACGTGTGTAAAGGAGAAGGAACGCCATGCCGGAGACCATGAAGCCGATGGACATTGAAAAGCGCAGCTTTGCCATCATCACCGAACTGCTGGGCGACCGTGTGCTGGAACCGGAGAACGAGGCGGTCATCAAGCGCGCCATCCACACCACCGCCGATTTCGACTACGCCGACAATCTGGTGTTTTCGGCGGGAGCGGTGGCCAAGGGCATAGCGGCGCTGCGGGGCGGCTGTGACATCGTCACCGACACCCAAATGGCGAAAGCCGGTATCAACAAGACCATCCTCGCCCGTCTCGGCGGCACCGTCCACTGCTTCATGTCCGACGAGGACGTGGCGCGGGAGGCCAGGGAGCGGGGCGTGACACGCGCCACCGTGTCCATGGAGAGGGCGGCTAAGCTGACGAAGCCCTGCATTTTCGCCATCGGCAATGCGCCTACGGCGCTGCTGACGCTTCACGACATGATGGCGGTGGACGCCATCCACCCCGCCCTCATCATCGGCGTACCGGTGGGGTTCGTCAACGTGGTGGAGAGCAAGGAACTGCTCCTCACCGATGACGTGCCCTACATCGTGGCGCGGGGTCGTAAGGGCGGCAGCAACGTGGCGGCGGCGATATGCAACGCGCTGCTGTATCAGATCGACAGGTGACGTATGGAGACCTACATCGAAAAGGACGGCAAGCGTCTCCGGCTGGGCTACACCACCGGCTCCTGTGCCGCCGCAGCGGCCAAGGCGGCAGCGTGGATGCTGCTGACGGGGCGACGGAAGGACACCATCCGTCTCACCACCCCCAAGGGGCTGACGTGGGACTTGGCAGTGCAGTCCATCACCATGACGGAAAACGAGGTCTCCTGCGCCATTGAAAAGGACAGCGGGGACGACCCCGATGTGACGAAAGGCACGCTGGTGTTCGCCGCCGTTTCACGGCAGAAAGAGGGCATCACCATCGACGGCGGCGAAGGCGTTGGCCGCGTGACGAAGCGGGGGCTCGACCAGCCGGTAGGCGCAGCGGCCATCAACTCCGTTCCCCGCACCATGATTCGGGAGAACGTGGAGCAGGTCTGCCGCGAGACGGACTACCACGGCGGCCTTCGGGTGGTCATCTCCGTACCGGAGGGGGCGGCGCTGGCGAAAAAGACGTTCAATCCCCGCCTTGGCATCGTGGGCGGTATCTCCATTTTAGGCACCACCGGCGTGGTGGAGCCTATGAGCGAACAGGCGCTGCGGGACACCATTCGGGTGGAGCTGCGGCAGCGGCGGGAGAGCGGCTGCGACTATGTGCTGCTGACACCGGGGAACTATGGCACGGCGTATATCAAGGACTATATCGGTCTCCCGCCGGAGACGGCGGTGCAGACCTCCAACTTCATCGGCGACACGCTGGATATGTGCCGTGAGCTGGGTTTTCGCGGGGCGCTGCTGGTGGGACACATCGGCAAGCTGGTGAAGCTGGCCGGCGGCATGATGAACACCCATTCCCGCTACGGCGACTGCCGCATGGACATCATGGCAGCCTGTGCCGCAGCGGAGGGCGTGTCGCCCCCAACGGCGGCGGCGCTGCTGGAATGCGTCTCCTGCGACGACGCACTGCGCCTTTTAGGGGAGGAAGGACTGCGGGAGGCCACTCTCCGCCGGTTGACGGCGCGCATCGGGCAGATGCTGGCCATCCGCGCACAGGGCGGGCTGGACACCGGCGCAGTGCTTTTTTCCAGAGAATACGGCTTTCTCAGCGAGACGGAGAACGCCCAAACACTACTTCATCACATCACGGAGGGCTGAACATGGTGCATTTTGTAGGCGCAGGCAGCGGCGCGGTGGATCTCATCACCGTGCGGGGCGCAAAGCTGCTGGGGGAGGCGGATGTCATCATCTACGCCGGTTCCCTCGTCAATCCGGCGCTGCTGGACTACGCAAGGGCGGACTGTGAGATACACGACAGCGCCAAAATGACGCTGGAACAGGTGCTGGCCGTCATCGAAGGGGCGGAGGCGGCGGGCAAGACCACCGTGCGGCTCCACACCGGCGATTCCAGCATCTACGGTGCGGTGCGGGAGCAGTTTGACGCGCTGGCCGAGCGGGGCATCGACTACGACGTGACCCCCGGCGTCAGTGCCTTCTGCGGCGCGGCGGCGGCGCTGAAAACGGAGTACACGCTGCCGGATGTCAGTCAGACCGTCATCATCACCCGTGCCGCCGGTCGTACACCGGTGCCGCAGCGGGAGTCCATCGCGTCACTGGCCGTCCATCAGGCCACCATGGTGCTGTTCCTCAGCACGTCGCTGACGCGGAAGCTGCAAAGTGAGCTGCTGGCGGGTGGCTACGCCCCCGACACACCGGCGGCGGTGGTGTACAAGGCCACCTGGCCGGAACAGCAGATCTTTCGCTGCACCGTGGGCACGCTTCACGACACGGTGACGGCCAACGGCCTGACGAAAACGTCCCTTATCGTGGTGGGGCAGTGCATGGGGGAGAAGTATCTCCGCTCGCTGCTGTACCACCCCCAATTCACCACCGAATTTCGGGAGGCCACGGAATGAAGCTGGCGGTGTTTGCTTACAGCCGACAGGGCTGTGAGACGGCGCGGCGGGTGATGGCGGCGCTGCCGGAGTGGGACGGCTGTGCCTTTGTGCCCCAGCGAATCTGCCCGCCGGACTTTTCGGCCATCGAAAAGCCCTCCCAGCCCTTCTACGGCGCACAATTCCGCCAAGCGGATGCGCTGTTGTTCGTAGGGAGCTGTGGTATCGCCGTGCGGGAGATCGCTCCTCATTTAACGAGCAAGACCACCGATCCGGCGGTGGTGTGCGTAGACGAGACGGCGCGGTTTGCCGTGTCGCTGCTGTCGGGACACATCGGCGGCGCCAACGCGCTGGCGGAGAAGATCGCGTCAGCGCTGGGGGCGATACCGGTTATCACCACCGCCACCGACCGGAACGGCCGGTTCTCCGTGGACAAGTGGGCGGTGGAAAACGGCCTTGCCATCGACGATATGGCGCTGGCCAAGGCGGTGTCGGCGGCGGTGCTGGAGGGGGACGTGCCCCTGTGCGCCGATTTTCCGGTGGTCACGCCGCTGCCGCTGGGCTTGACGGCGGGGGAGAGCGGCGATTTAGGTATCGCCATCACCTGCCGGACGGATGCGCCCTTTTCGCAGACGCTGCGCCTCATCCCGCAGGTGCTGCACATCGGACTGGGCTGCCGCCGTGGAACGGCGAAGGAGACTGTCGCGCAGGCGGTAGAATCGGTGCTGGCCGCCCACCGTATCGACGCAAGGAGCATCAAGCTGGCCGCGTCCATCGACCTCAAGCGGGACGAAGCGGGGCTGCTGGACTTCTGCCGTCAGCAGGGCTGGGACATCCGGTTCTACTCGCCGGAGGCATTACAGGCGGTGGAGGGGGACTTCACCGCGTCGGAATTCGTGTCCGCCGTCACCGGCGTGGACAACGTCTGCGAACGGGCGGCGCTGGCGGACGCAGACGAACTTTGGATCAAAAAGACCGCCGTAAACGGCGTGACCGTCGCACTGGCGGCGGAGAAATGGGAGGTGCGCTTTGGGTAAAGTGCTGGTAGTGGGCATCGGCCCCGGCAGTTACGAGGATATGACCATTCGGGCGGACAGGGCGCTGCGGGAGTGTGACGTCATCGTGGGGTACCACGTTTACGTCGATCTGGTGCGTTCCCGCTATCCCGAAAAGACGTACATGACCACCCCCATGACGCGGGAGGCAGAGCGGTGCCAGCTGGCGCTGGACTTGGCGCGTCAGGGGAAAACGGCGGCACTGGTCTGCTCCGGCGACAGCGGTATTTACGGCATGGCGGCGCTGGTGTACGAGTGCCGCGGCGAGACGCAGGAGCCGGAAATACAGGTCATCCCCGGCCTGACGGCGGCTTGCAGCGGCGGTGCGCTGCTGGGTGCGCCGCTGACCCACGATTTCGCCGTTATCAGTCTCAGCGACCGGCTGACACCGTGGGAGAAGATCGAAACGCGGCTGGAAAACGCGGCGAAAGGCGATCTGTCCATCGTTCTCTACAATCCGGTGAGCCACGGACGACCCGACCATCTCCGGCGGGCGTGCGACATTCTGCTGCGCCATCTGCCGGAGGAGCGGCTGTGCGGCGTGGCGCAGTCCATCGGGCGCGAGGGGGAGAACTGCCGCCTTATGACGCTGGGTGAGCTGCGGGAGGCGGAGGCGGATATGTTCTGTACCGTGTTCATCGGCAACGAAATGACGAAGTGTACGGCGGGGCGGATGGTCACGCCGAGAGGGTATCACGATGTATAAGCTGTGTCTGTTTGCGGGAACCACCGAGGGGCGGGCGCTGACGGAGTTTTTGGCGGGGCAGGAAGGCGTGACCGTCACCGTCTGCGTGGCCACGGAGTACGGCGAAACGCTGTTGCCGGAGTCGGACAACGTGACGATCTCCGCCCGTCCGCTGCCGGTAGGGGAGATCACCGCGCTGTTGGAGCGGGAGCGGTTCCATCTGGTCATCGACGCCACCCATCCCTACGCCGCCTCTATCACCGGCAGTATCGCCGCCGCCTGTGCCGCCACCGGTACGGCGTACCGGCGGCTGCTGCGGGGCGATTCGCAGCGGGCGGAGGAGGCCGTCTATGTGGCGGACAGCCGCGAAGCCTGTGATTTTTTGGCGGGAAAAGAGGGGAACGTCCTCTTGACCACCGGCAGCAAAGACCTGTCGGTGTTCGCCGCCCTGCCCGATTTCGACAAGCGGGTCTACGCCCGTGTGCTGCCGGTGGAAGCGTCCCTCCGCGCCTGTACGTCGGCGGGATTGCCGGTATCCCACATTTTGGCCATGCAGGGCCCCTTTTCCCGGGAAATGAACACCGCCACCCTCCGCAGTTGCGGCGCTGCCTGGCTGGTGACGAAGGACGGCGGCGACATCGGCGGCTTTGAGGACAAGGTGGCTGCCGCCAGAGAAGTGGGCGCGGGTTTGGTGGTCATCGGCCGCCCGCCCCAGCGGGAGGGGCTGGACTACGGCGAGACGGTGGCGCTGCTGTGCCGCGATTTCGGCTGCCGCCGCGTGCCCCATGTGGCGGTGGTGGGTATCGGCCCAGGCAGCCGCGACGCCATGACGGCGGAGGTGCGCCGCGCCATTGGGGAGGCGGATTGTCTCATCGGTGCGGGGCGTATGCTGGAACTGGCCGCAGCGGGACAGGGGAAGTTTGAGGCCGTGTCTCCCGACGCCATCGCTGATTTTATCGAAAACCACGCCGAATACGACCGCTTTGCCGTGATCATGTCCGGCGATGTGGGCTTTTTCAGCGGGGCGAAGAAGCTGCTGCCCCGACTGACAAACTGTAAAGTGGAAGTCCTTTCCGGTCTCAGTTCGCTGGCCTACCTCTGCGGGAAGATCGCTGCCTCCTATGAGGACGTGGCGGTGGTCAGTCTCCATGGCCGGCAGGGGGACATTGTCCGCCCTGTGCGGGAACACCGCCGCCTGTTCGTCCTCACCGGCGGGGAGAACACCGTGGCGGCGCTGTGCCGTCAGTTGACGGCGGCGGGGCTGGGCGAGGTGCGCCTTTGGGTGGGGGAGAATCTGAGTTACCCCACCGAGACCATCACCCACGGCACGGCGGCGGAGCTGGGTGAGCGAACGTTTGCCCCCCTCAGCGTGGCGCTCATCGAGAACGATGAAGCGGACGGCGCGGTGCAGTTCGGCCTGCCGGACACCGCTTTTCAGCGGGGCGGCGACGGTGCCGTGGTGCCTATGACCAAGAGTGAGGTGCGGGCGGTGTGCCTTTCCAAGCTGCGCTTGACGGAACGCGCCGTCTGCTGGGACATCGGTGCCGGCACCGGCTCGGTCAGCGTGGAGATGGCGCGGCTGGCGCGAAAGGGCACCGTCTACGCCGTGGAGCGGCGCGGTGCGGCGCTGGAGCTGCTGGCGGAGAATGGCCGCCGCTTCGGTGTGGAGAATATCCGCATCATCGAGGGCACCGCGCCGGACTGCTGCGGTGAGCTGCCTGCCCCCAGCCATGTGTTCATCGGCGGCAGCGGCGGCAATATGGCATCGCTGCTGGCGCTGGCGCTGGAGAAGAACCCTGCGGTGCGTATCGTGGCCACGGCGGTGTCGCTGGAGACGGTGGCGGAACTGACGGCGGCTATGAAGGAGTTTTCCTTTACAGAGACGGAAGTGGTCTCCTTGCAGGTGGCACAGGGACGAGCGGCGGGAGCGTACCACCTGATGACCGCCCAGAATCCGGTGTACATCTTCACCATGCAGGGCGGAGGGACGGCGGTATGACCATAACGCTGATGGCAGTGGTCATGGGCTTCGCCATCGACCTGCTGCTGGGCGATCCCCACGGCTTTCCCCATCCGGTGGTGCTTATCGGCAAGGTCATCGACGGCCTGGAGCGGATCTTGCGCCGATTGTTCCCGAAAACGCCCACCGGTGAGCGGTGGGCGGGAGCGGCGCTGTGGCTGCTGACGGTATGTATCGCCACGGTGGTACCGGCGGTGCTTTTGCGGCTGTGTGAAGGTATAAGCCTTTACCTCCGCCTCGCGGTGGAGACCGTCATGTGCTGGCAGATACTGGCCACCCGTTCCCTCCGGCAGGAGAGCATGAAGGTCTACCACGCGCTGGAAACCGGCGATCTGGAACGGTCGCGGCAGGCGGTGGCCATGATCGTGGGGCGGGACACGGCGCGGCTGGACGACGGTGGTGTCACCCGCGCCGCCGTGGAGACGGTGGCGGAGAACACCTCCGACGGCGTGGTGGCGCCCCTCTTTTTCCTGCTGCTGGGCGGCGCGCCGCTGGGCTTTTTCTACAAGGCGGTGAACACCATGGACTCCATGCTGGGCTACACCGAGCCGCCCTACACCCATATCGGCCTCGTCCCCGCCAAAATGGACGACGTGATGAACTTTCTGCCCGCCCGACTGTCGGCGGTGCTGATGCTGGTGGCGGGAGGACTGCTGGGCATGGACGTGAAAAACGGCTGGCGCATCTTCCGCCGCGACCGGTACAAACACGCCAGCCCCAACTCGGCGCAGACGGAGTCGGTCTGCGCGGGGCTGCTGGGGCTGCGTCTGGCGGGGGACGCCTGGTACCACGGCGTGCTCCACAAGAAGGACTACATCGGGGACGAGCTGCGTCCCATCCAACATGAGGATATTCCCCGCGCCTGCCGTCTGCTGTACGGTACGGCGCTGCTGTCACTGGCGCTGGGCGTCACCATCCGGCTGTTGCTGCTGTAAAGGAGAAAGCCATGCTCTACCAGACCACCAATCCCCACGGCGGGGACGTATACCGCCACGCTGTCCGGCTGGACTTTTCCGCCAATACCAACCCGCTGGGCACACCGCCTGCCGTGGTGGCGGCGGCACAGTCGGCGCTGTCGTCGGTGAGCCGCTATCCCGACCCCTGCTGCAAGGCGCTGACGGCGGCCATCGCCGCCTTTGAGGGCGTGCCGGAGACGTATATCCTCTGCGGCAACGGTGCGGCAGAGCTGATTTACAGCGTCTGCGGCGGGCTGCGGCCAAAGCGGGCGGCGGAGACGGCGCCCACCTTTTTGGAATACGGCCTTGCGCTGGAACAGGCAAGCTGCCGCGTGGAGCGGTACACCCTGCGACAGGAGAACGACTTCACCGTGGACGAGGGCATTTTGGCCTTCCTGCGGGAGAAAAAGCCGGAGGTGCTGTTCCTCTGCAACCCCAACAACCCCACGGGGCGGCGGATAGCGCCCGATCTGCTGTTGCGTATTTTGGAACTCTGTAGTAAGATTGACACACGGCTGGTGGTGGACGAGTGCTTCCTCGACCTGACGGAGGGCGGCGTGTCGCTGAAGCCGCTTTTGGCGGAAAATCCCCATCTCCTGTTGCTGAAAGCCTTTACCAAAAGCTACGGCATGGCGGGGCTGCGGCTGGGGTACTGTCTGTGCAGCGACGGTGAATGGCTGCAAGCCATGTCCCGCACGGTGCCGCCGTGGAACGTGTCGCTGCCCGCCCAAAGCGCCGGTATCGCCGCGCTGGGCGAGACGGATTTCCTCCAACGGGCGAAGGCCATCATCGCCGCAGAGCGGCCGTGGATGAAGGCGGAACTGGAACGGCTGGGCTGCTGGGTCTGTCCGTCGGATGCCAATTACCTCCTGTTCCGCGCCAAAGCGGGGCTGGACGACGAACTGCGGCAGCAGGGCATCGCCCTGCGAAGCTGCGCCAACTACCACGGCCTGGGCGAGGGCTGGTACCGCACGGCGGTGCGGCGCCACGAGGAAAATCAGATGCTGCTGGACGCCCTTGCGCGTCTTGTGTGAAAGGAGCGGCCATGGCACGAAATATCATGATACAGGGCACCATGTCCAACGCCGGCAAGAGTCTGCTGGCGGCGGGGCTGTGCCGTATTTTCAAGCAGGACGGCTACCGTGTCGCCCCCTTCAAGAGCCAGAACATGGCGCTGAACTCCTTCATCACCGCCGATGGCGGCGAGATGGGGCGGGCGCAGGTGGTGCAGGCGGAGGCCGCCGGTATCGCGCCGGATGTCCGCATGAACCCCATTCTGCTCAAGCCCACCACCGACGTGGGCAGTCAGGTCATCGTCAACGGACAGGTGCAGGGCAACATGAACGCCATGGAGTACTACCGCCGCAAGCGGGAGTTCGTCCCCGCCGTCATGGCCGCCTACCACAGTCTGGCGGCGGAGAACGACATTATCGTCATCGAGGGGGCGGGCAGTCCGGCGGAGATCAACCTGAAGCAGGAGGACATCGTCAACATGGGGCTGGCCCGCATGGTGGATGCGCCGGTGCTGCTGGTGGGCGACATCGACCGCGGCGGTGTGTTCGCCCAGCTCTATGGTACGGTGGCACTGCTGGAGGACGAGGAGCGAGCGCGGATCAAGGGCGTCATCGTCAACAAATTTCGGGGCGACCGCGCCATTTTGGAGCCGGGACTGCGCCAGTTGGAGCAGCTCTGCGGCGTGCCGGTGGCCGGTGTGGTGCCCTACACCCATGTGGACATCGACGACGAGGACAGCCTGACGGAGCGGTTTTCCCGGGACGAGGGGCGCAAGCTGGTGGACATCGCGGTGATACGGTTGCCCCGCATCTCCAATTTCACCGATTTCAGCCCCTTTGAGCGCTACGACAACGTTTCGCTGCGGTATGTGGACAGCGTTTCCCAGCTCCACCGGCCGGATATGATCCTGCTGCCCGGGACGAAAAGCACCATCGCCGACCTGCGCTGGCTGCGTCAGTCCGGACTGGAAGCCGCCATCTGCAAGGCCGCCGACGGCGGCACGCTGGTGTTCGGTATCTGCGGCGGGTATCAGATGCTGGGGCGGCGCGTGTCCGACCCCCAGCAGGTGGAGGCCGCCGGTGTGACGGACATCATGGGGCTGGGGCTGCTGCCGGTGGAGACGGTGTTTTTGGGCGAAAAGGTGCAGCGCCAGACGAGGGGCGTTTTTCAGGGCGTGGAGGGTCGTCTCTCTGGTCTCAACGGCCTATCCTACGAGGGCTACGAGATCCACATGGGGCGCAGCGGGAGTGAGCTGCCGCCGGTGGTGAGCAGCGGCAGCGTCTACGGCAGCTACGTCCACGGCATTTTCGATGCCTCCGGTGTGGCGGACACCATCCTGCAAGCCATTTGCAGCGAGAAGCACATCGACTTCGCCGCCCTCAACACCTTCGACCTCCACGACTACAAGGAGCGCCAGTACGACCAACTGGCCGCCGCCCTCAGAGCAGGTCTGGACATGGACCTGGTGTATAAGATCGTCCATCGTGAAGTGTGAAATGCATAAGAAAAGACGGCTGCCGCGCAGCCGTCTTTTCTCCTTTTTGAGGAAGATAGGAAAGAATACAATAAAAGCGTGTCAGGTTTCCGTCTCCGTAAAAATCATAAAACTTTTACAAGTGAATTTTCAAAACGCTATTGACTAAAATCACGGTATCGTGATATAATAGTGGCGACAGGGAAGGAGGTCGATTTCACGATGCCTGTTTTATCAAGGTTCTATGGCATTATCATCAGAATGTATTTCCTGCAAAGCGAACACAATCCACCCCACATCCATGCGATTTACAACGAGGATGTTGCAGCAATCGACTTTATGACCGGCGAAGTCATTGAAGGACAGCTCCCACCCAAAGCGTTGGCAATGGTCAGAGAGTGGCTTTCTATCCACAGAGATACTTTGCAGGAGATATGGAACACGCAGGAGTTTCGGAAAATTCCTCCGCTGGAGTAAGGAGGTGGCTTTATGTTCCACAAGGTTAAAAGTGTATCTCCGCTTGCTGATTTCAAGCTGAGTGTTCAGTTCAGTGAAGGCGTGACCAAGCTGTACGATATGAACCCTCTGTTTGAGAGGATTCCAGCATTTCTCTATCTCAAAGAAAATTCAGAAGAATTTGCCTGTGTTACCGTCGATGTTGGCGGCTACGGCATTATTTGGGGCGATGAACTGGATTTGAGCTGTGATGAGTTGTGGGAACACGGCGTACAGGTGGACACCCCTTTTGACGGGCTTATGGCATTCAGCGATGCCACAGAGTTGTGGGGTCTCAACGAAAGTACGCTACGGAAGGCGATCACTTACGGAAAACTTGTAAACGGTGTGGATGTCTGCAAGTTCGGCAAACAATGGGTCGTTTCTATGGATGCCATGAAGCGAGAGTACGGTCAAGCAGTGAGATGACGATTCAAAAAAGCGGAAATCACTGGCCTTCGGATGAACCGAACCAGTAAAGCGGAACAATGAACACCCCCTCCGGCGGAGCCGGAGGGGGTGAAATGTTACTGGAAGAACTCAAATCGGGGGTGGGTTTTGTTTACCACGCCGGATTCAATTTCGAGCTGGTCGCCGAAGTAGCGGCACAGGAGGGTGATAAGCTCGTCCATGGCTTTGTGTACCTCGTCGGCGTTGACGTCGGAGAAGCCGTCGATGGGGAACAGGATGGCGGTGGTGGTCTCCGTGATCTTGCCCCGCTCCGACTGCC
>CAZTHY010000003.1:1937-21608 GCA_964613205.1 uncultured Oscillospiraceae bacterium | reverse complement strand
CGGACGACCACAAGCTGCACCGCGTCGGCACCTGCGAGAAGTGGGGCAACCTGCGCAACGTCATCTGGGGCGCATGGGACGTGTGTATGCACATCTAAATCACACCGAGCAACGAAAAGAACCGCCGGAAGGCGGTTCTTTTTTGCTTATTTTCCCTTTCCCACGGCTTCCACGGCGGCCAGCAGCTTGTCCATCTCCGCTGTTGTCGGTGAGGACGATGTTCCCCAGCTCGATTGCGGTGGGGTCAGCGTCAGACAGCGGTAGGAGTGGCGGCATAGCCCAGCTGACGGCTGATGGCGGCAGTGGTCTCCAACAGCTTGGGGAGGATCCGCGCCCTAACGGCTTCGGTCATTCGAGCGGTAGAGGCGGAGATGCTGACGGCGCCAATGGGTTCGCTGCGCCAATCGAAGAAGGGAGCAGCGATACAGGAGACGCCGATCTCGTTTTCCTCGTTGTCCAGCGCATATCCCTGCTGACGGCACACCACAAGCTGACTCTTCAAAACATCCAGATCTACGATAGTATTCTCTGTTTTCTTTTGAATGGTGGAGGAAGCCCACACGGTATCCACTGCGGACTCAGGGAGTTGTGCCAGGATGGCCTTGCCCACGCCGGTACAGAACATAGGGCAGCTGCCGCCTACATAAGAAGCCATACGCACCAGCATTTGGCGGGGTTCCGACTTGTAGAGATAGGTCACGTTATTGCCGGTACGCTTGACAAGATGGACGGTTTCCTGCGAGAAGTCAGACAGCTCATCCAGCATGGGGCGCGACATGGTGATAAGATCCAAAGCACCGGAGGTTTGGCAGCCTATCTCAAAAAACCGCAATGTCAGACAGTAACGCCCGCTGTTGGGGTTCTTATAGGCGTATCCACGGCTGATCAGTGTGCTGATAAGCCGATGCACAGTGCTGATATGCAGGCTGCTGGCGGCAGCCAAATCAGTTAAAAGCATTCCACCGGAAGAGTTAGCAAGGATCTCGATGAGATCAAAAGTACGGTCAACAGATTGTACAGAGGATGCGCAAGCCAAACAACCACCCACTTTACCATTTTGATGATTTTAGCTAAATATAGCACAGAATTAGGAAGATGGCAAGATGTGGACGGGGTGCTTTTCAAAAAATTTGTGGAGTTCACACAAAAAAGCGCAAGGCAATACTTGACAAAAAGCGGAAGATACGATAAGCTATGATTGTCCATTATATGAAAAGTATTTTCACATTATGAAAATACTTCCAATTAGCCGGAGGGAGCGGTCAGAGGTCACAGCATGAGAGAGGAACTGAAAACGGAAATTCGGCGCAGCAGGGTGGTGGCCATCTTGCGTGGCGTAGATGATAAGAGGATCCTTCCGACGGCGCAGGCACTCTTTCAAGGTGGCATACGACTGCTGGAGGTCGCCTTCCCACAGGACGCACCTGATCGGTTTCGGGACATAGCGCGGCAGATCGATAGGCTTCGCACCCGATTCGATGGCGAGATGTTTATCGGAGCGGGGACGGTTACGACACCCGAATTGGTGGAGTTAACGGCATCAGCAGGCGGACAGTTCATCGTCTCGCCGGATACGCGGCAAAGCGTCATTGAACGGACACGGGAGCAGGGGTTGATTTCCCTGCCCGGGGCGATGACAGCCACCGAGATACTGACAGCTCACCAATGGGGAGCGGATTTTGTCAAGCTGTTTCCGGCGGGTATATTGGGCAAGGATTATTTGAAAGCAATCCGTGCGCCGGTCAGCCATGTGGAGTTGCTGGCGGTAGGCGGCATCCATGCAGGCAACGCAGGGGAGTTTATCCGTGCCGGCGCCACAGGTGTTGGCGTGGGCGGAGAACTGGTGGACAAAAAGGCCATTGCAGATGGACGATATGAGGAATTGAGAAGGCGGGCGGAAGCGCTGTTAGCCGCAGTTGAAGGCTGACAGTATCCGTTGTCGAGAGATAGATATGCCGCGTTGGCGGCGAGATTTGCGTGTTGCAGAAAGGCAGAAGAATGAGCAGAGTAGTAACATTTGGTGAGATCATGATGCGCTTGAATCCTGAGGGATATCTGCGCTTTGTACAGGCACACAGCTTTGATGCGACGTATGCCGGTGGTGAGGCTAATGTGGCGGTGTCGTTGGCAAATTACGGCCATGACGCAGCTTTCGTTACAAAGGTACCTGCCCACGAGATCGGTCAGGCTGCGGTCAATGAACTGCGTCGCTACGGCGTAGATACGAGCGGCATACTGCGGGGCGGCGAACGGCTGGGCATTTACTTTGCGGAGAAGGGAGCGTCTCAGCGTCCCTCCAAGGTGATCTACGACCGCGCCCATTCCGCTATTTCTCAAGCTTCTCCCGAGGAATTTGACTGGCAGCGGATATTCGCCGGTGCGGACTGGTTCCACTTTACCGGCATTACGCCGGCGCTGGGAGGCCAGCTTCCCGAGATCTGCCTGCAGGCCTGCAAGGCAGCGAAGGAAATGGGCGTAAAGATCAGCTGTGATTTGAATTATCGAAAAAAACTGTGGAGTCGTGAGCAGGCAGGTGCAGTGATGAGCACCTTGATGCCCTATGTGGATGTCTGCATCTCCAATGAAGAGGACGCCAAAGACGTGTTTGGTATCGCCGCACCGGACACGGATCTGAACACCGGTAAGCTGAGCCGTGAGGGTTATATCAGCGTGGCGAAACAGCTCATGGAGCGGTTTGGCTTTGAAAAGGTGGCCATTACTCTGCGGGGCAGTATTTCCGCTTCCGACAATGACTGGGCGGGTATGCTGTATTGCGGAGGTGAAGCCTATTTCTCCACTACTTATCGTGTCCACATCGTGGATAGAGTAGGCGGCGGCGATAGCTTTGGCGGCGGCCTGATCCATGGCTTGCTGTCCGGCTGGGATGCCCAGAAGTGCATCGACTTCGCCGTGGCGGCATCCTGCATGAAGCACAGCATTGAGTACGATTTTAATCTGGTCTCCGAAAGTGAAGTTCTGTCGCTGGCCTCCGGCAATACGTCCGGACGCGTCCAGCGGTAAGGGAACGGACGCGGAGCGGCACCAATATGAGGCGAGAAAAAATGAAGCAAACTGTTATGGAACGCATCGGTCGGACAGGCATTGTGCCGGTGGTGGTATTGGAGGACGCACAACAGGCGATCCCCACTGCCAAAGCGCTGCTGGCGGGCGGCATCGATGTGATGGAGATCACTTTCCGCACGGCGGCAGCGCCGGATGCCATTCGTGCCGTGGCGCGGGAGTGTCCCGAGATGATGGTAGGAGCGGGTACGGTGGTAACGTTGGAGCAGTGCCGGCAGGCGCTGGAGTGCGGCGCATCGTTTATCGTTTCCCCGGGTTGCTGCGAGGAAGTGGTGGCCTACTGCGTGGAGAAGAACGTGCCGGTGCTTCCCGGGTGTGTGACGCCCACAGAGATCATGAAGGCTATGTCTTATGGACTTCACACGGTGAAGTTCTTCCCGGCCAATATTTATGGCGGCCTTGCGGCTATGAAAGCGCTGACAGGTCCCTTCCCTAATGTCAGGTTTATCCCTACCGGCGGTATTAACGGTGAAAACGTAGACGAGTATGCTGCGGCACCTTTTGTGTATGCGGTAGGCGGCAGTTGGTTGTGTGCCAAGGCGGACATACAAGAGGGTAACTTCGAAAAGATCACAGATTTAAGCCGCAGGGCTTGCGAGAAGGTGGCGGCTGCCGCTGCACGGTAACAAGCGGCCGCAGACACGGATACAAGAGAAAGCGGGTGCGAGAGGCATGAGAGATTTTATTTCACGACAGGCGAAAGGCTTGCAGCAGGGCGGTATACGCGCATTTTTCGATAAGGCCAGTCAGTACAGCGATGTCATCAATTTGGGCATCGGTGAGCCGGATCTGGATACGCCCCGTCCGGTAATGGACGCAGCCTATGAAGCGATGCTGGCGGGACATACCCATTACACCGCCAACGCCGGCGATATGGAGGTGCGTCAGCAGATCGCTGCATACCTTTCGGAATTTGATGTGACAGTGGATCCGGCTAAAGAAGTTATTATGACTATCGGCGGTATGGGCGCAGTGTCTCAATGTCTGCTGTGTACCATTGATCCCGGTGATGAGGTGTTGATACAGGATCCTCAGTGGCTCAATTATTACTCTCAGGTGAAATTTGCCGGTGGTGTGCCGGTGGCGGTTCCTGTCTATCAGGAAAACGGCTTTTCCCTGCAGGCAGAGGAGATTGAAAAGCACATCACACCGCGCACAAAGATCCTGATGATCAATTCCCCCAATAACCCTACCGGTGCGGTGATGAGCCAAAAGGATTTGGAAGCGGTGGCAGAGGTGGCCATGCGCCATGATCTGCTGGTCATCTCTGATGAGGTCTATTGTGAGCTGCTCTATGATGGAGAACATCATCGTTCCATTGCCTCTATTCCAGGCATGAAAGAACGCACTGTGATAGTCAACAGCTTCTCAAAAAGCTTCTCTATGACCGGTTGGCGGGTGGGCTTTGCTGCCGGTGCGCCGGAGGTCATTGCCAAGATGACTGTGCTGCAGGAAAATTTGGCAGCTTGCGCGCCTGCTTTTGGTCAGTGGGCAGCCAAGTATGCCTTGGAGACCAAGTGCCAGCTTGGAGAGATGCGTGAACTGTACCAGCGTCGCCGTGATTTGATCGTGGATGGACTCAACGATATCAAGGGGATCCATTGCGAGAAACCCCGGGGTGCGTTCTATGCGTTCCCGGATATTAGGGGGCTGGGACTTACGTCTCAGCAGGCGGCGGAGAAGCTGCTGGAGGAAGCGCAGGTGGTGGCCATACCCGGTTCTGCTTTCGGCGAACATGGCGAAGGCTTCCTGCGTATGGCTTACGCCAACTCGGAGGAAAACATCAAGGAGGCACTGTGGCGTATCCGCAAGTGCTTTGAGGGATAAACACCGGCTGAAGCAGCGTGGTGTATCGCCCGTGACTGATGGAAAGCAGAGGACGAAAAATGACGGATAATATTATTGAAGCCAAGGGCGTAGGAAAAGAGTTTAACGGCGTATGGGTGCTGAAAGATATTGACTTTGAGCTGCGCCGTGGCGAGATCCATGCGCTGGTAGGCGAGAATGGCGCGGGGAAATCGACTTTCATCAAACTCCTTTCCGGCGTGTACAGCTTGTCGGCAGGGCAGTTTTGGATGGACGGCAAGGACGTGACGTTCAGCAGCGTGGAAGCCAGCGAGGCGCTTGGCATACGGACGGTACACCAGGAGATCAATCTTGTCCCTTACTTTAGTGTGTACGAGAATGTGTTCATTGGATCGGAGATAAAGAAGCGTTTTGCCGGTGTACAGGTGGTGGACAAAAAGACCATGCGCCAGCGTTCAGAAGAAGTGCTGGCCACGATGGGTGTCCACATTGACGCACGAAAGACGGTGGCGGAGATGAACGCCACCATGCAGAAGATCGTGCAGATATGCAGCGTGCTGGTGTATGAACCTCGCGTGGTCATCTTCGATGAACCCACCGCTTCGTTGGGCGCCAGCGAGTGTGAGCATCTGATGCAGATCATCGAAACGCTGAAAGAGAAAGGCTTGACCATCATCTACATCTCTCACAATTTGGAGGAAGTAGAGCGATTGGCAGATCGCGTAACGGTGTTCCGTAACGGAGAGAAGGTAGGACTGCTGGAAGGCGAGGACATCAAGATAGACAAGATGGTACCTCTGATGCTGGGCGACAAGACCTACAGCAACTATCGCCGTGAGAACGATTATGCTACCGACGAGGTAGTGCTGGATCTGCAAAATGTTTGCACGCACCGCCTCAATAATGTATCCCTTCAGCTCCATCGCGGTGAGGTTATCGGTATTGCCGGTGTGGTGGGTGCAGGAAAAACAGAGATCGCTAATGCGGTGTTTGGTCTTGACAGTGTTCGCAGCGGCAAAATTACCGCTTTTGGTCAGGAGTATCCCCATAGTCCTACCGGCGCGATCGGAAAAGGCATTGCGCTGGTGCCGGAGGAGCGACGGGCACAGGGTATTGTCCCCGACTTTCCGCTGACAAAAAACGTTACGCTGACGTATCTGAATAAGTGGGTAAAGCATGGCGTTATCCAACAGAAGCAGGAGGCGGAGGTCACCGACGGCTATATCGACCGGCTGCAGATCAAAACCACCGGCCACAAGCAGATGATCAAGAATCTGTCCGGCGGTAACCAGCAGAAAGTGATCTTATCCCGCTGGTTGGTGGGAGATTTCTCCATAGCTCTTTTTGATGAACCTACCAAGGGTATCGACATCAAGGCCAAGGAGGATATTTACCAGCTTATCGACCAGTTGGCGTCGGAAGGCAAAAGCGTGATGATCATGTCCTCGTATCTGCCGGAACTTTTGATCACCTGCGACAGTATCGTTGTTATGCGTGATGGCGAAGTGGCAGGGAGATTTTCGACCCGCGAGGGCAATGAAAATATAGAGAGCGATATTACCAAAGTGATGTTGGGAGGAAGCACATGTTGACTACAGCAAAGAAATTTGACTGGGTACGGTTTATGAAGCGGTATGGAACGGCGCTTTTCGGCGTTCTCATGTTTATCGTATTCAGCGTAATGAATGACAAATTCTGCACATGGAGCAACATTATGATCATGCTCCGTTCTATGAGTATGCTCTGTATCTGTGCGCTGGGCTTTACGTTTGTTATGGCGGCAGGCGGCTTTGATATGTCCGTCGGCAATGCGTCCGGCCTCGTCAACATGGTGTTCGTCTACAGCCTGCTGGCCAGTGAGAATTTGCTCCTGGCTATCGTGGCAGGCCTGATGGTTGGCCTTGCGGTGGGACTCTTGAACGGTGTTCTTTCCGGTGTGGTGGGACTGCCCGACTTTATCGCTACGTACGCCATTGGCTGTGTGGCCTATGGCATAAAAATGCTGATCTCCGGCGGCAATCCTACCACCATTCCCAAAAATATCGGCCTGCCTTCCATTACGTTCTCTATGGGTCAGGGCCGCATCCATGTGGCGGAGGGATTCAGCATCCCTGTGCCGGTGCTTATCATGGTGGTATTCTGCATTATCGCGGTGTTTATGCTGAAAAAGACCCCCATGGGTCGCCGTATCTATGCCATCGGTGGCAACAAGATCGCCAGTCAGTACAGCGGCATCAATGTGAAGAAATACCGTGTCATCACGTTCCTGCTCTCCGGCCTCTTTATGGCGGTGGCCTCCATTTTGCAGACCTCCCGCCTGGGTAGTGGTCAGCCGCTGGCCGGTGAGGACTTCCTGATGGACACCATTGCGGCGGTGTATCTGTCCACCACCATGTTCGGCGAGGGTGAACCTACGCCGGAGGGCACAATCATTGGCGTGTTCATCATCACCATGCTGGCTAATGGCTTGACGATGATGGGCGTACAGTACTACTTCCAGTATATCACCAAGGGCGTGGTGGTCATTTTGGCCGTTCTGGTCTCTGTGCTGCAGAGCAATCGGGCGAGAAAGAGCTGAGGAGGCAACTATGATTCGAGTATTAGGTTTTTGCGGCAGTCCCCGTGTGGGTAACAGCCAGTATCTGATGGAGGAAGCACTGGCTTCAGCTAAACAGCGAGCGGCGGAACTGGGCGTGGAGATAGAGATTGACACCTGTTCCATCCGCGGCAAGAAACTGGCCGGCTGTGTTATGTGCCAAGGCTGCATGAAAGATGGCACCTGCCTCATCAAGGATGATTTTGCCGAATTGCAGGAGAAGTGGCTGGCGGCGGATGTGGTGCTTTACTCGGTGCCGGTGTATCACATGGGCGTTCCGGCGCAGGTGAAGGCATTTCTGGATAGACTGGGCAACAGCTCTTTCGGTCGTTATAAGAAAGTGTTCGGCGAGGATGTAGTGACGGTACCGCGTCCTATGAAGGTTATCGGCTGTATCTCGCAAGGTATCCACAGCAGCTCCGGTCAGGAGAATACTATTCTTCAGATCATCAACCACGCACTGATCAGCGGCTGCGTGCCGGTAGCAGGTGATATGTGGGAGAGTTATGTAGGCGCCGGCGGCTGGACACAGAATGCGGAGGCACGGGATGCATTGAAGGTGCAATTTGCCGCCGGTGACGAAAGCGCACGCGTAGCGGTGGAGTCCAGCAGAACGCTGGCTGTTCGCGCTATGGACATGGCGGTGCTGCTCCGCAATGGCGCGCTGAACAGCCCTGCGGTGATGGCAGATCCCAAGTATATTGCTTTCGCTGAGCAGATCAAGAAGTAAGTAGATCGCAGCCACAGGCTGTATCTATAAAAGGAACGGCCGACGGCTATGGGCGGCTTGTTCCAAAAATAAAACCATAGCCAGGAAAAGGAGGAAACATGAAAAGAATTGTTTGTTTGGTACTTTCTCTGCTGATGGCACTGACACTGGTGGCCTGCGGCGGGAACGACGCCGGTAACAACGGCGACGACCAGGGTACGGAAAAGACCTTCAAGGTTGGCATCAACAACTGGGGTCAGGCCAACTTCTTCGCCCGCGCAGGTAAAGAGGCGATGGAAGATGAGCTGGCTAAGCTGGGCTGTGAAGTCATCCCCTCTGTGACCGACAATATTGCCGATCGTGTAGAGGCTATTGAGGCCATGGTGCAGCAGGGCTGCGATGCTATCATCATCGAAGAGGGCGACATCACTGAGTGCGAAGCCGCCATTCTGGAGGCGAAAGAAGCCGGCATTATCATCGGCTCCATGGACGCCGGTACGGCGGACTATGTGGACATCTATGTGTCCTCCGATAACGCCAATTTGGGCGCCGTAGCCGCTGAGGCACTGGCTGAGGCCATGGGCTACAAGGGCACTGTCATCGAGATCATCAACGACTCCGGTTCCATGATCCGTCAGCGCAAGGAAGCTGCTCACGAGGTGTTTGCCAAGTATCCCGACATCAATGTGCAGTACAGCCTGACCTATTCCT
Source organism: uncultured Oscillospiraceae bacterium (assembly GCA_964613205.1). Classification (GTDB taxonomy): domain Bacteria; phylum Bacillota; class Clostridia; order Oscillospirales; family Oscillospiraceae; genus Vescimonas. The sequence continues at coordinate 12,705 of CAZTHY010000003.1, read as the reverse complement.
GGCCTGACTACGATGCTGACATGATGGATCAGGTCTCCGCCGTGCTGCAGGCCAATTCTGAGCCTGGTCAGATCTCCGGCGTGTTTGCTTCCTTCGACGGCGTGGGTATTTCTGCCTATAAGGCCATCAAGGAGTTCGGCCTGGAGGATTCTATCTTCATCACCGGCGTTGACGGCGATCCCGACACGCTGGCCATTATGGTCGAGGACGGCGAGGGCTGCAACTACATCAGCACCATGGCACAGGATCCCGATACGATCGCCCGCACCTGCTGCAATCTGGTCGTGGATCTGCTGAACGGTGAGCAGCTGGAGTCCAATGTAGTGTACATCCCCGGCATCCAGGTCACCCCGGCGAATGCTGCCGAGTTTGGCGAATAAGAGGCAATGATCTTAATACGATAGCAGGGCTTTACGGCCCTGCTGTCGTATATGGAAACCTTGACGACTGACTGAAAAGGAGTTTGAAAAATGGCAACGTGGTATATCAATAAAGAGGATATCAACCCCTTTCTCATTGGCATGACCACCTATGGTACCGGCGGTGGCGGTAATCCCGAGACGGGTCGCGTACTGCTGGAGGCCGGTTTGGCGGCTGGACGTACTTTTACGATGGTAGATCCGGAGGACGTGCCCGACGATGCAGTGATTTGCAGCGGCGGCATCATGGGATCCGTCCGCAGACTGCGGGATGAGAGCGATGAAGAACGCAGCGACGATGAGAGTTCCGCTAAAATGCTGGTGGAAGCGATCCGCACTATGGAGGAGATCCAGGGCAAAAAGGTGGAGTATCTTATTCCCTTTGAAGTGGGCGGCTCCAATACGCCGGTGATCATGTCTGCTGCCTCTATGTTGGGAATCCCCACTATCAACGCCGATGGAGTAGGCCGTGCGGCTCCCGAAACCCAAATGACCAGTTGGATTGGCAAGGGCATCTCCTTAACGCCTATGCCCGTGGTGGCACAGGACGGCAATCGGGTAGTGGTGATGAACGGAAATGAGTCCACTTATGCCGATGAGATCGGTCGTGTAGTGGTGGTGAAGGGCGGCGGCTCCGCAGCCAATTCCCATTACTTTATGACCGGCCGTCAGATGAAAGACAGCTCCTGCCTTCACATCCTCTCCCGTGCGCTGGAACTGGGTCGTATGCAGGCGGAAGGCATGGCTAAGGGCGAGAACCGTACGGATGCTGTCCGTGAATTTCTGGGCGGCGAGACCCTTATCCGAGGCAAGATCCTTAGTGAAAAGGGCGTGGACGAGGGCGGCTTCTATCTGACGAAGCTGGAAGTAGAGGGTACCGGTGAGTGGAGTGGCCACGGAGCTGAGCTGGTGCTGAAAAATGAAACTATGCTTATTTGGGTGGACGGCAAATTGCGCTGTGTCTTCCCTGACTATATCTTCATGCTGGATCCTGCCACCGGTTTGAGTATTCAGACGGCGGATATCACGGCAGGTATGGAGATCGAATTTGTGGGTGCGCCCTGCGATGAGCGGCTGGCAGAGACACTCAAGACGGCAAAGGGAAAGGAATCCTTCTCCTGCGGCCGTTATGGCCACCCCGAGTTGGAATACGTCCCCTTTGAGACGCTGAAAACCAAGTAACAAGGAGGAACAAGTAATGGCTAAGACTGTAACATGGGCGTTCATTTTCCGTTCTGACGGAGCGAATCCCGAGGTAGATAAGACGGAAATGATCCACTGCGGTAACCGTTTTCTGATCTATGGTACTAACACGGTGGAGGAAGGCTGTGCCGTGGCAAAGCGAATCGTAGATGAGGAAGACTGCGTCCTTATCGAACTGTGCGGAGGCTATGGTCCGGATGGCGCGCAGAAGATCATCGAAGCTATCGATGGCCGGATCCCTGTGGGCTATGTGACATACCCGGAATCGGAGATCCCCAAGCTGTCTATTCTGCACTGACTGATACTACCCCGAGGAGGAAACAAATATGTATGCCCAGTTTGACCATCTGCGTCCCGCGTCCGAGACGGAGTTGCTGGAGACGTTAGGACAGATACAGGGAAGCTATCAGATCCTTGGCGGAGGAACGGACATGATCGTCGATCTTCGCGACGGGAAATTGAAGACTGATCATCTCGTTGACGTAAAGCGCATTGAAGCGTTTCGCGCCGTTACCGATGAGGGAGACTGCATCCGTATCGGCTGCGCTGTGACGCTTTCCCAAATCGCAGAGAACCCACTGGTGCGGCAATGGGCGCCGGCATTGGCACAGGCGGTCAGTAAAGTGGGCAGTGTGCAGATACGCAATAAGGGCACGCTGGCCGGCAATATTCAAACGGCCTCTCCTGCCGGTGATGGCCTCAATGCTGCCTATGCGCTGGATGGCACTGTGGTGCTGCTCAGTGCTGCCGGTCAGCGACGTGTGGCGTTGCAGGAATATGTCTGCGGCCCTCGTCGGACACTGCTGGAGCGCGGTGAGGTATTGGCTTTTGTCGAATTGCCAAAGCGCACGTTTACTAAGGAAGTTTTCTTCAAAGTAGGAAAGCGGAATGCGCTGGCGATCTCCGTGGTTAACGGCGTGGTGGCGGTAGATATGAATAATGGGATCATAGAGGATGCGAGAGTGTCGGTAGGTGCGGTAGCACCGACGCCGCTGCGCATCACTGCGGCGGAAGAACTGCTGCGAGGCAAGGCACTGACACCGGAACTGGCAGAAGAAGCAGGACGAGTGGTGTCCCAGAGTGTTCATCCCATCTCCGATATCCGCGCCAGCGCAGAGTATCGCGCCTATATGGCGGGCACTATGGTAAAACGTCAATTGCAGAGTTTTTTGGAGGAGGATGCACAATGACGGAGTTTGTTCTTAACGGTAGACCAGCGGTCTCCCATGCGGAGGACAACACCACACTGCTGGAGGTGCTGCGTCAGGAAATGCACCTTACCGGCGTGAAAAAGGGCTGCGAGACGGGAGAGTGCGGCGCATGCACAGTGCTGATGGATGGCCTTAACGTGAACTCCTGTATGGTGCTTATTGGAGAAGTGGCTGGCCATGAGATCACCACGATCGAGGGCTTGTCTGTCAATGGAGAGCTCGATCCGATCCAACGCGCTTTTGCAGAAAAGGGTGCTGTCCAGTGTGGATACTGCACCCCGGGCATGATTATGTCGGTCAAGGGACTGCTGAACAGGAATCCTGATCCCACACCAGAGGAAATTCGGGAGGCTGTGGCCGGTAATCTTTGCCGCTGCACAGGCTATGAGCAGATATTCGAGGCAGTGCAGTATGCGGTGGAATGGAGGAAGCAGCATGAATGAGGTAAAGAGCTTTCGACTTGACGCCGTGGACAAGGTGACAGGCCGTGCGAAGTACGGCGCGGATTATTACGATCCCCATATGCTCTATGCGAAGATCCTCTATTCGCCGGTGCCTCACGCCCGTATTTTGAAGATCGATACGACAGAAGCAGAGAAAGCCCCTGGTGTCTACCGCATTTTGACCCGCAAGGATATTACCGGCCCCAACGTTACCGGCGTTTTCGAGATATTCGATCGTCCCATTCTGGTGGGCGAAGGCGAGGAAACTAAGTTCATTCAAGATGCATTGGCGCTGGTTACCGCCTATACCGAGGACGAGGCGGCCAGAGCCCGCGATCTGATCCATGTGGAGTATGAGGAATTGCCCGCCGTGCATTCCACAGAGCAGGCGTTGGCACAGGGTGAGACACCCTGCGTTACCCGCAGCATCAAGAAGGGCGATATAGAAGCCGGATGGCAGCAGGCGGCGGTAGTGGTAGAGGAGGACTATTATATCCCCTATCAAGATCACGCCTACATCGAACCGGAAGGCGGGTTCGCTACGGTGGACGAGCACGGTGTTACCGTGGTTTATCAGGGCACGCAGGATGTGCGGATGAACCACCGTTCCGTCTGCCGTGGTTTGGACTACCCCTATCATAAGGTGCGTATGCACGCACCCTATGTGGGAGGTGCCTTCGGCGGCAAACATTTGCTGACACTTCAGCCCTACCTGACATTGATGGCCACTGTGCTTCAGCGGCCTGTTCACTTGACGTGGACACGGGAAGAATCACTGGCTTATAGCTGCAAGAAACAGTCCACGATGGGCAGGATAAAGCTGGGACTGGATAAAGAAGGTCGTATCTGCGCCCTGCAGGGGCATATTGATGGCGCGTCTGCGCCTTACATGGCCAACAGCGGCGACAACTGCGGCGGTGTGCTGGGCGGAATGATCGGCGTTTATCGCGTGCCCAATGCTGATCTTACCGGCAATATGTATTTCACTACCGGCCCCGAGATGGGAGCATTTCGCTCTGTGGGTGCCAATGACGGTATGCTCATTTTCGAGACACTGCTGACAGAAGCCGGTGCCAAGTTGGGGTTAAGCCAGCTTGAGGTACGTCAACGCAACTGGATCACTGACCCGAAGGAATTTGAGACACTGACCCCGGGATGCGCCATCCGTGTCAAGTCCAAGGAGTGGCCAATGGCCAAGCTGATGGAGATGGCTTTGGCGGAGGCGGGTGATTTGCCTGAACCGAAAAAGGGCAAGCATTACGGCCGCGGTTATGCCAGCGCCAAAGGCTCCTACGCTACCCGTAATACCGACTGGCACTCCGGCTCCGGTGTGCAGATGGATATGTTTATGGACGGCACCCTCAATATCCGTATCGGCTTTGAGGAGTTGGGTCAGGGCATTACCGGTATTGTCACCCGTTTCGCTTCACAGGCGTTGGGTATACCGGAGGAAAACATCAATTTAATGTGCAGCGATACCCATACCAGCCCCTCTGCCGGCGCACTGGGCTTTTCTCAAGCCACTGTGTCCATCGGAAACAGCATTCTTAAAGCGGCGGAACAGATGAAGGAAGAACTGTGCCAGCGGGCAGCTAAGGCGCTGCATACCGACAAAAAACTGACTTTCCGCGCCTACGGTTTCTATGATGAGGCCGGCGAGCTGGCTATGGACTGGGAGAGCTTTAACAAGTACATATTCGCACAGGTAGACTATCTCAGTGTCATTACGCGCGATCGCGGCGAGGAGAAAACAAAGAATGAGTACGGCATTACACCGATCTTCGCGGTGGCAGATGTTGAGATCGATGACGATACCGGTGAGGTCACAGTGCTGCAAGTGGTGCACGCCCACGACACCGGTAAGGTCATTCATTATGAGAGTGCCCGCGGACAGGTCATCGGCAGTGCCGTTATGAGTGAGGGATTGTATCTTTATGAGGCCTTTGAGATGAAGGACGGGCGTCCTACAACACCGTCTTTTGCCCAGTACCTGCTGCCGACCTCCATGGATGTGCCGAAGAAGAATGTGGCGCTCTTTTTGGAAGGCAACGGCGCCAGCGATACGCCTTATGGCGCCAAGGGGTTAGGTGAACATGCCATGTATACCGGCATGGCCTCTATCTCCAACGCCATCTATGATGCCATCCATGTGCCGATGCTGCATCTTCCCGTTACACCGGAGAAAATACTTCGCGCTATGGGAAAGCTGTAAGCATACACATCACGCTCCCCCCTTTCGGCCACGGCGTATGACTCCCCCCTGAGGTCTCGCCGTGGCCGATTTTCCCTCTTGTGATCGGTGACATTTCACCTCCTATATTTATGTTTGGCATGAAGAAAAGGTAGACAACATGGCGGTTTTCCATGTGTCTACCTTTATCTTATAACTTCAGCTCCCGCTCAGGTCTTGCTTTATTCAATAATCCACTTTCATCAGGCACAGTCCCTCCGGTGGGGCGGTGGGGCCGGCCTGCTTTCTGTCCTTCGAGTCCAGGATGGCCTGCACCTGCTGCGGCTCCCAGTAGCCGCGTCCCACCTCCAGTAGCGTGCCCACGATGATCCGCACCATGTTCTGCAAAAAGCCGGTGCCGTGGACGGTGAAGATGACCCTGTCCTTCCGGCGCTGGATGTCGATACCGTCCACCAGCCGCACGGTGGACTTCTTCATGCGGGGGTTGCCGCAGAAGGCGGCAAAGTCGTGCTCGCCCACCAGATAGGCCGCCGCCTGCCGCATTTTCTCCACATCCGGCTGGTAGTCCAGCATCGTAACGTACCGCCGGTCGAACACCGGCTTTACGTCGCCGTCGTGACAGGTGTAGCGGTACGTCTTGCCCAGCGCGTTGTAGCGGGCGTGGAAGCGGGGCGACGCCTCCTTCACCTCCCGCACGGCGATGGCATCGGGCAGGTAGCGGTTGAGATAGTCCCGCAGCTCCTCCGGCGACTGCGCCACGTCCAGCGTCACGTTGGCGGTCATGGCGCGGGCGTGGACACCGGCGTCGGTGCGTCCCGCGCCGATAACGTTCACCGGTGCGCCCTGCAATTGACCCAGCACCGCTTCCAGCTTGCCCTGAATCGTCTCCCTGTTGGGCTGGCGCTCCCAGCCGAAAAAGCGCGTGCCGTCATAGGCGATGGTCAGCTTAAAATTTCGTTCCATACAAATATCCCGCCCTTTCTGCTGTACACCGAAAGTATAACAGAAAGAGCGGGATTTGTGAAGTCGATTTTACAGCCACCCCATCATTTGGATGAAGTTCCACGCCAGCTTGCAGCCGTAGAAGATGATGACCGCGCCGCAGACCTTGTTGATGACGTTCAGCACCTTCTCGTTGAACCTACTGCCCAGCAGCGACACCACGGTGGACAGCGTCAAAAACCAGATCACCGACGCAGACGTGAAGCCGCAGATGAAGAACAGATCCTGCCCCGCCGGCAGCGTGGCCTTGAACGCACCCAGCATCATGGTGCCGTCGATGAGCGCCTGAGGGTTGAGCCACGTCACCACGAAGGCGGAACCGGCCAGCTTCCACAGCGGCACATTCACGTCACGGCCGCCCTCCAAGCTGGCCTTCGACCGCAGCAGGCCGATGCCGATGTAGATGACGATGAGACTGCCGACGCCCAGTATCACCTTTTGCAGCCACGGCAGTGCCGCCATCAGCGCACCCGCTCCCAAAAAGCAGCTTACGCCCAGCGAAATGTCCCACAGAATGACGATGAGGGCGGTGATGTACACCCGCTTCCGCGTCTGCGTCAGTGCGCTGTTGATGACAAACAGGTTTTGCAGTCCGATAGGCGCTACATAGGCAAGCCCCATAGTCAGACCCTGTACATAAATGTTCATATTGGTGATTTACTCCTTTTTCCTTACCTGCTATAATAGTACCACAGAAGCTACAAAAAGCAAGAGCGCAGAATTTCATGAGCAGGTAAGGAGGAACTAACCATGTCCGATGCCCATTACGACTGTCCCTGTATGGAAAAATGCCCGCTGCACCACGCCATGCAGCTCATCGGCGGCAAGTGGAAGGTGCAGATTCTCTGCGCCGTGGCCAACGCCGGTACCATCCGTTATAACGCCCTGCGGGGCAAGCTGGACGGCGTATCCAACACGGTGCTGTCCGCCGCGCTGCGGGATCTGGAGCGGGACGGGCTGGTGACACGGTGGGAGTATCTGGAAGTCCCCGTGCGGGTGGAGTACAGTCCCACCGACGACTGCCGCACGCTGCTGCCCATTTTGGAGCAGCTCTCCGACTGGGCGGAGCAGCGGATGTAAAAAAAGAGAGCCGCACGGCTCTCTTTTTTACGTCAGCTCATGGTGTTCCAGCAGTTCCCTCGCCGCCGACTCGTAGGCGGCCACGGTCTTGGCCTTGCGGATGTCCCGCAGGGGACGGTCGGGCGCGTCAAAGCGCAGACTGAGATAGTTCCACAGCTCCCGCATCTTGTGCAGCACCGGCGTATCGCCGTCCAGCCGCCGGCGGTAGCCCTCCAGCAGCCGGTGGTGGAACTCGTTCAGCTCCTGCCGCGTGGCCTTTTCCCCGCCCCGCAGACGGCGAAACAGCGCCGGATCGGCCATCAGTCCCCGCCCCACCATCACCGCCTGTACCTGTCCGTAGCGGCGGCAGAAGTCCTCCACGTCGTCGGTGGTGGCCAGATCGCCGTTGTACACCGGCGTGTCCTTCCACTGGGACAGCGCCAGGTCGAAAGCGTCCATGTGGATGCTGCCCTTGTAGAACTCCTTCTGCACCCGCGGGTGGACGATGAGTTCCGAGACGGGATACCGGCCATACAGCGCCAGCAGCGCCGGCCACTCTGCCGCGTCATACCGCCCGATACGGGTCTTGACAGACACCGCCATGTCCGGCAGACCGCCGTAAATGGTATCGAGACACGCTTGCAGCTCATCGGGATAGGACAGCAGCCCCGACCCCTTGTGCTTGGCGGTGACGGTGCCGGAGGGGCAGCCCAGGTTGAAATTCACCTCCCGATAGCCCCTGTTCGCCAGCTCACCCGCCGCCCACAGGAAATACTCTCCCTTATTGGTCAAAAGCTGGGGCACCGTGTCCGTCTCGCCCTGCTGGATCTCGTCCAGCTCCTTGCGCTGGAACGTCAGCGTGCCGTTGGGGGAGAGGAAGGGCGTGAAATACTTGTCGGCACCGCCGAAAATCGTCCGGTGGGCGTCCCGCCAGATATACGTCGTCAGCCCCTCCATCGGGGCGGCGTACAGCTTCACATCAACCATGCTCGTCCTCTCCCATCACGTCCTGCCACCGCAGCGAAAGCGGCGTATAGTCGTATTCGCTCAGTGCGGGGAACACCTCCGTCACCTGCTCCGGCGCGGCCAGCAGCTTCAGCTTCGCGCCCCGCTTCAGCGTCTTAAAGGCGTATTCCAGCCGCGCCGCCGCCGTTTTATCGCCGCACTGCCACACCATGGCCACTTCCTCCGGCGGGCGGGAGCGGGTGTATTTCGCCCCTTTTCCGTCGCGGTGGAGCGCCATGCGGCGGCGCAGGTCGTTGGTCATACCGGTATACAGACTGCCGCCGCGGCATTGCAGCACATAGACATAGTACACGCGCCGCCCTCCCCTCTTTTTTCCTCCATCATACCCGATATTTCTTGCAAAGGCAACCGCCTTATGATAAAATATTTCGCTGAAAGCGAGGGAATACGACATGACGCTGTTCGACTACTACCTGCAATATATGACAGAGCTTTTGGAGGGCAAGCGCCCTGCGCCGTCCACCATGCACATCACCGCCGAGGACGAGGAGGAGCGCACCCGCCAGCTATCGGAGCAGTTGGCCGCCATGGGCGCAGCGGACTTCGTCCGTGCCTGCGCCGCACAGGACGGCACGGAACTGCCGGAGAGCCTTTTTGAAGGCGACGGCGGCCTTGCCGGATTTCAGGCGTTTCTCCGGCAATCAGGCGACACCGCCCAGCCGCAGGAGGAAACGCCGCCCGCCGACGATACCCCCGATCCCGACGCAGGTAAGCACGCCTTTGAAGTGCTGCTGGACTGTGTGGCGCTGGATGACGGGCTGGTGCAGTACCTCATCGACGTACTGCGCCGGATGGACAGGCAGGAGTTTTTCAAGCTGAGTCAGGTCACCACCAAGCTGGATCTGGATCCCGAGGAATTCCTCTACTGGCTGGCTCACCGGCAGGACTACGGCAGCGAGAGCGAGCGCCTCTGCGCCGCCGTTATGGACACGGCGCTGCTGCGTCTGGCGGAGGAAAACCGGCTGGACGTGGTGGCGGCGCTGCTCAGCGGCGACCAAAAAACCTTCGAGGTGTTCCGCTGCGAAGCGCCGGAGCTGGTACACCTGCCCGATGCCACCTATGAGTGGTACTGTCAGAACTACCTCGATCGGGACTACCCCATCCGCCTTATCATGCGTCTCAACGGCGTTCACTTTCCGGAATAAGGAGCTTTATCCATGAACCACGACTACTACGCCGCACTGGGCGTCTCCACGCCGGTGCTGGCCTTTGCCGATACCATTCTGACCGATCTCCGTCCCCGCTTTGACGCCATCGACGGTATCGCCGAGCAGAACCAGCTCAAGGTCATCGCCGCCATGCAGAAAAACCGCGTGGCCGCCAACCACTTCAACCTCTCCACCGGCTACGGCTACGACGACGAGGGGCGGGACACGCTGGAGCGGGTCTACGCCGACTGCTTCGGTGCGGAGGCGGCGCTGGTGCGGCCGCAGATCACCTGCGGCACCCACGCCTTAGCGCTGGCCTTGGGTGCCAACCTGCTGCCTGGCGACGAGCTGCTCAGCCCTGTCGGTGCGCCCTACGACACGCTGGAGGAGGTCATCGGCATCCGCCCCTCCGTGGGCTCTTTGGCCGAGTACGGCGTCTCCTACCGACAGGCCGACCTGCTGGCGGACGGCACGTTTGACTACGATGCCATCGCCGCCGCCATCAACGAAAAAACGAAGCTCATCACCATCCAGCGCTCCAAGGGCTACGCCACCCGCCCCAGCTTTTCCGTGTCCCAGATCGGGGAGCTGATCGCCTTCTGCAAGCGGTGCAAGCCGGATGTCATCTGCATGGTGGACAACTGCTACGGCGAGTTCACCGAGCTCATCGAGCCGGTCAACGTGGGTGCCGACATGATGGTGGGCAGCCTGATCAAGAACCCGGGCGGCGGTCTCGCCCCCACCGGCGGCTATATCTGCGGCCGCCGCGATCTCATCGAGCGGTGCGCCCGCCGTCTCACCGCCCCGGGCTTAGGCGGCGAGGTAGGTGCCAATTTAGGACTGCTGACCAGCTTCTATCAGGGCTTTTTCCTCGCTCCCACCGTCACCGCCTCCGCCGTAAAGGGCGCAGTGTTCGCCGCCGCCTGCTATGAAAAGCTGGGCTTCCGCGTGGTGCCCTCTGCCGCCGAGACACGTCATGACATCATTCAGGCGGTGGAGCTGGGCAGCCGTGAGGGCATGGTGGCCTTCTGCCGCGGCATACAGGCCGCCGCACCGGTGGACAGCT
>CAZTHY010000003.1:0-1837 GCA_964613205.1 uncultured Oscillospiraceae bacterium | reverse complement strand
GAGGGCATGGTGGCCTTCTGCCGCGGCATACAGGCCGCCGCACCGGTGGACAGCTACGTCACGCCGGAGCCTGCCCCTATGCCCGGGTACGACAGCGACGTCATCATGGCCGCCGGTGCCTTCGTGCAGGGCAGCTCCATCGAGCTGTCCGCCGACGGCCCCACCCGTCCCCCTTACGCCGTCTATTTTCAGGGCGGCCTGACCTGGTACCATGCCAAGCTGGGCATTTTGATGAGCCTGCAGAAGATGCTGGAGGCCGGTCTTATCAATTTGTAATTATGTAAACTACGGAGGTGGTGCTTATGTCCCTACCCAACCACCCGTTTCGCCGCCGTCCGCCACCGGAAAGCGCCTCTTTTTAAGTACAATTTTATGTAAACTGAAAGGAGCATTTCCCCCATGTGGTTTTGGCTTTCCCTTATCACCCTCGTCTGCTGGAGCGGCTCCGATCTGTTCAGCAAGATCGGCTGTCAGGACGCGGACGACAAATACAGTCACCTCAAGATGGTCATGGCGGTGGGTCTCGTTATGGGACTTCACGCCGCCTACGAGATTTTCATCGGCGGCACGGAGATCAGCTGGTCGGTGATTCTGACCTACCTGCCGGTGTCGCTGCTGTACATCAGCTCCATGACCATCGGCTATGTGGGGCTGCGGTACATCGAGCTGTCCATCTCCTCCCCCATCTGCAACTCCTCCGGCGCACTGGTGGCGGTGCTGGCGCTGGCCACCGGCGGTTTGGGTGACCTTGTCCCCGCCCAGCTTGTGGCCACGGCGCTGGTGTGCGCAGGCGTCATCGGTCTTGGCATCGTGGAAGCCCACGAGGACGACGACCTCCGCGCCGCGCGGCAGCAGGCCAGCAATCACCGCTACGCCAAGTCGGCGCTGGCGCTGGCGCTGCCGGTTATCTACTGTCTGCTGGACGCGCTGGGCACCTTTGCCGACAGCCGCGTGCTGGAGACGCTGAACGAGGACAGCGCCAACTGCGCCTATGAGTTGACCTTTTTAGCGGCGGGCATCGTCTGCTTTATCTATGTGGTCTGCATCAAAAAGAGCCGCCTTGTGCCCCGCCGTGAAGCGCCTAAGTATGTGGGCGCTCTCTGCGAGACCGCCGGCCAGTTCGCCTACATCTACGCGCTGGCGGACACTGCCCATGTGGCGCTGGCCGCCCCCATCATCTCCGCCTACTGCGTGGCTTCGGTGCTGTGGAGCCGCCTTTTCCTGAAGGAAAAGCTGAGCTGGAAGCACTATTCCATGATCGCACTGGTAGTGCTGGGCATCGTCATTCTCGGCGTATTCGACGCATAAACGCAAAAAAAGAGACCCCTCGGGGTCTCTTTTTTGCGCTCTTATTTGCCGGTCATTACCGTCATGACCTCGAATTCCTCGGGGTTCAGCGTCTTGGTCATGGCCAAGCCCTCGTCGATGTCCACGTTGATGATCTGTTCGCCGGAGGCGCAGACGATGCGGTTGGTCTGCCCCTCGGCCAGCAGCCGCACCGCCTCATAGCCCATGCGGGTGGCGGTAACGCGGTCTTTGGCGGTAGGCGCACCGCCCCGCTGGATGTGTCCCAAAATGGTGACACGGGGGTCAAGTCCCAGCTCCTCCTTGATCTGACGGCCAACGTCCAGACCGCTGGCAGCGCCCTCCGCCACCACGATCATGAAGTTGGTCTTGCCGCTGAGCCGCGCCCGACGAATTTTGTCCGCCACGTGCGCCTGGAAGTCGTAGGGGCGCTCCGGCACCAGCACCGCCGTGGCACCCACGGCCAAGCCCACATACAGCGCCAGATAACCGGCGCGGCGACCCATTACCTCCACCACGGAGCAGCGCTCAT
>CAZTHY010000002.1:0-24335 GCA_964613205.1 uncultured Oscillospiraceae bacterium | reverse complement strand
TGAAGCCCGCCGCGCCGGACTTCATGCTGATGTGGGACAATGCCTACTGCGTCCATGAGTTCGACTGCGACTTCGTGGAGTTCCCCGACATCCTGTCTCTCTGCGAGGAGTACGGCAACGGGGACATGGTCTACGAATTCGCCTCCACCAGCAAGATCACCTTCCCCGGAGCCGGTGTGGGTGTGATGGCGTCCAGCGAGGCCAACATCGCCTACTTCACCAAGCTCATCAACATCCAGACCATCGGCTTTGACAAGATCAACCAGCTTCGCCATGTGAAATACCTCAAGGACAAGGCCAACACGCTGGCGCTGATGAAGCGCCACGCCGCCATTATGGCGCCCAAGTTCCATGCGGTGCTGGACGCGCTGGATCGGGAGATCGCCCCGCTGGGTATCGCCCAGTACAAACGCCCCGTAGGCGGCTACTTCGTCAGTCTCGACGCCATGCACGGCTGCGCCAAGCGGACGCTGGCGCTGTGCAAGGAGGCGGGCGTTACCATGACCGGTGCCGGTGCCACCTTCCCCTACGGCATCGACCCCAACGACAGCAACATCCGCATCGCCCCCAGTCTGCCTCCCGTGGAGGAGCTGGAACAGGCCATCGCCGTGCTGTGCGACTGCCTGAAGCTGGCCGCACTGGAAAAGCTGGGCGTGTAAGCTTGACAGGCGACGCCTTAGGCGCTATACTGGCAGTGAGGTGATACGATGCTGGAGAAAAAGGACTATGAGGAGATCTCCCACCTGATGAAGATCATCGTGGAGAGCGACCTCGCCCCCAAGCTGGAACTGCTTTTTGAAAAGCTGGACAGTATCGAAGAGCGGCTGCCCCCTCCCGAAGAAGCGGAGCGGATGGGTGACCGGTTGGATGTGCTGGAAGCGGTGGTGCGTGCCCATTCTCGGGACATCGCCACCTTGAAAAAAGCGCAGTGAATCAAAAAATCCTCAGCCGACAGGCTGAGGATTTTTTTGTTTACTTGTGCAGCAGCGGGCTGAGGGGCTTGTAGATGAGGAAGCACAGCAGCACGTCCAGCAGTCCCTTGCAGAAGGTGAAGGGTACGTTGAAGACCAGGAGGCAGTTCAGCAGCGCATTGTCGGTGAGCAAACCGGACACGCCGCCCAGAATGTCCTCGTACATCCCCACGATGCCCTCCAGCGGCAGACCGTAAATCACCACGAAGGCGGGGTAGACGAAGAAGTAGTTCAGCGGCAGACACACCAGCGCCATGGCCGCCGCACCGGCGATAGAGCCGATGAGGGCGCTTTTGCGGCTCTTGTGGCGCATATAGACGATACCGGCCACCGCCACGAACACGCTGCCGTGGAGGAAGTTGGACAGCTCGCCCACACAGGCGCTGGTGCCGAAGGGCAGGTGCAGCAGGTTCTTCACCAGCTGGATGGCCACGCCGTAGACGGGGCCGAGGGAGAAGGTACCCAGCAGCGCCGGCAGGTCGGAGATGTCCAGCTTGATGAAGGCGGGGATGAGGGGGATGGCGAACTCGATGAATTGCAGTATGGCGGCCACGGCGGTCAGCAGGGCGGCCACAGCCAGCTTGTGGGTCTTGCGGGATTGGGAACGGGTCATAAAAAAATACTCCTTTTCAAATAGTAACACCCGGAAAGTGCCTTCCAAGGTGTACGCATCAAAAAAGAGCATAGTAAAATGCCATACACGCCTTCTCTCATCCAGACTGTAACTGTCGGTACCGGAATCGCACCGGTTCATGCGGCGAAATGCCGCTCGCGGACTGTACCGCCGGTGGGGACTTGCACCCCGCCCCGAAGACAACATATACGGTTGTTGCCCTTATAGTAGCATAGATAGTATGGCCTGTCAATCCCCTAATTCCCGCCTTTACAAACGGCGGGTTTTCCGCTACAATAGGGGGAAGAAAGGGGGCGACGCTATGGCGGCCAGACAGGAGACGGTGTGTTTTTCCGGCTATCGGCCGGACAAGCTGCCCTGGGGCGAGGACGAGAGCGATCTGCGCTGCGCGATGCTGAAAGAGCGGCTGTATCAGGCCGTGTGCGACGCCTGTGACGAGGGCTTTCGCCATTTTATCTGCGGCATGGCGCGGGGTGTCGATCTGTACGCAGGGGAAGCGGTGCTGCGGGCGAGGGTGAAGTACCCCGATATTACGCTGGAAGCGGCCATTCCCTGCCCCACCCAGCCGGATAGCTGGCCGGAGAGCGAGCGGCAGCGGTGGCAGTCGCTGGTAGACCGGTGCGATTTTGAGACGGTGGTGCAGCAGCAGTACAGCCAGGGCTGTATGCAGCGGCGCAACCGGTATATGGTAGACCACTCCGCCCGCCTCATCGCCGTCTACGACGGCCAGAGCGGCGGCACCCAGCAGACGGTGGAATACGCCCTCCGGCGGGAGCTGGAGCTGGTGCTGGTGGAGATGTGAAAAAAGACGCCTGTGGGCGTCTTTTTTGATGGGGAGAAAGGGGAAACTGCGCATATTTCGTAGGGGTCGATGCCCACATCGACCCGTGCGGCGGTAGCCGCCCACATTTATTTGCGCCGGTAGGCGAAAATAAATGTCATTCCGAACCGGTGACCGACGTCACCGGTGTGGGAATCCGTAACCCCTTGCGTTGACCGCGGTGGCACACGTTGGTGCCACCCTACAACCATTCTACCGTTGCCCCTTTGTAGGGCGGGACCAATGTGCCCCGCCAATACACCGCACCAAAGGGGAACGGATTGCCGCACCAGTCTGCGGACTGGTTCGCAATGACATAATCGGTGGCCTTTCCCATTCACCAAACCCTTTTATTCGCAGAAATGCCTGCTTGCGGGTCGATGTGGGCATCGACCCCTACAACGAAATGCGTCCCTCTACCCAAATTTTTGCACAACATACCTTATCCTTCTACCGTGCGGCGGGGTGAGGTCACCCCGCCCTACGACCCGAACGCCGACAGACCTCGCAAAACCACGATCTCTTGCCTTCCCCTGTGGGGAAGGTGGATTGCCGCGCAGCGGCAAGACGGAAGGGGAGAACCGGATTTAGGAGCGCTCCTACCGATAGTCTCAGCGGAGCGGTTCTCTCCCTCAGTCGGCTTCGCCGACAGCTCCCTCGCAGAGGGAGCCGAGAGGACTCTACTTCTCTTTTCACGCTCTGATAGAGGGAGCCGAGAAAACTTCATCCTTACTCCCCGAACTCCGTCCAGGGGTATTCCTGCGGCGGGAGCTGGGTCACGTCGATGGGTTGGCCGGTGATGGGGTGGGTGAGGGACAGGTGGTACGACCACAGGGCGGGCGAACAGGCAGCCTTGCTGCCGTAGCGGATGTCGCCCAGCAGCGGCCAGCCGCGGTGGGAGAACTGTACCCTGATCTGATGGGTACGCCCCGTGTGGAGACGCACCTGTACCAGCGTCAGCCCCTCTTTCCGCGCCAAAACGGTGTAGTCCAGCGTGGCCTCCCGCACACCCTTGCGCTGACGCTTCACCACATAGCTCTTGTTGTGGGCGGCGTCGCGGAACAGCAGGTCGGTGAGGGTATCGCTGTCCTTGTCCGGCGAACCGCGAAGGATGGCGCGGTACTCCTTCACCATGCGATGCTCCGCCACGGCGGCGGTCAGCTTGCCGGTAATGTCCTTCCGGCGGGAGAACACCATCACGCCGCCGACGGCCTTATCCAGCCGGTGGACGGTGGCGATATAGTCGTTTTCGCCCTTTTCACGGTAGTGCTGCCGCAGCAGGGCAGGCATACAGGCGCCGCTCTCACTGTCCTCCGACAGTACACCTACCGGCTTGACGCACAGGACGAGGAACTTGTCCTCGTAGAGAATATGTATCGGTTCCATCATGCTTTAATGGCGGCGTCCGTGGTAGGGACGGTGACGGAAATGCTTGCTGCCGGCCTTGCCGTAGCGGCGGTTGCGGCCATACAGCCGGAACCACACCACCAGCGCGATGACCATGATGATGAGGGCGACAGCCGCCACGCGGACGGAGGAGCGGGAGAAGAACTCCCCTAAATTATACCGTGCCAGCATGAACTGACTGGCGGACACGTCCGCCACCGCCAGCAGCGGAACGGTGACGCAGTCCACGCCGTTGTAGCTGACGGTGATCTCGCCCAGCCTGTCGCCTGCGGCAATAGGCGCGTTGGCCACCTCGTTGTCCAGCGTCACGGTGCGGACAAGATCGTCGTCCTCCACGTCCTTGGGCAGCAGCGCGTCGGTGGTCTCCGCCGGATGCACCGCCACGGTGGACACCTCCTTGCTCAGTGCCACCGGTACCTCGCGGATCAGCTCGTTTTCGTCCAGCACCTGACGGGAGGCGAAGTTGTCAAAGCCGTAGTCGAACAGCCGCGCCATCTCGGTGAAGCTCTCCACGATGTAGCCGCCGCCGTTCTCCTTCTCCACCTTCTCCGCACCCAGCACCACGCCGATGAGGGTGCGGCTGCCCCGCACGGCGGAGGACACGAGACACTGTCCCGCCGCATTGGTGGAGCCGGTCTTGATGCCCTGTGCGCCGGAGTAGAGGTATCCGGCCAGCCGCCAGTTGGAGATGAGGGCGTTGGTGCTGTGGAGCACCCGCTCGTCCTCCGTCTTGTTGGTGGGCGGCACGGTGTAGGACTTGGTGTTGACGATGGTCATGAAGTCCTCATGCTCCATGGCCTTCTGGGTGATGAGATACAGATCCCACGCCGAGGAATAGTGCCCCGACTTGGTCAGGCCGGTGGTGTTGGCGTAGTGGGTGTTCTTGCAGCCCAGCGCCGCCGCCCGCTGGTTCATCCGCTCGATGAAGGCGTCTACAGAGCCGTCCAGCGCTTCGCCTAAGATGTTGCAGGTCTCGTTGGCGGAGATGACCAGCATACAGTAGAGAAGCTGCTCCACCGTCAGCGTTTCGCCCTCCACGATGTCGGCGGTGCTGCCGTCCTCCGGCAGCCCCTTCAGGGCGGAGGCAGTGGCGGTGATGGGCTGGTTCATTTGCAGGTCGCCCCGCTCGATGGCCTCGAAGATCAGCAGCGCCACCATGATCTTGGTGGTGCTGGCGATGTCCAGCTCAGCGTGGCTGTTCAGGTCATACAGCACCGTACCGGTGCCCGCATCCACCAGCAGTGCGGCCTTGGCACGGATGTCCAAAGGCTCGTCAGCCAGCGCAGGAACGGTCAAAACGCCGCACAGCAGCAGGGCGGCTAAAAAAAGTGATAAAAAACGGCGGATTTTCATAGGAATTTCTCTCCAAGTGTGATATAATCAAGTAGAAGACCGGCGCGACAGTGCGCCTGTCGGGTATGCACCCTCTATTATAGACAAAACGGGCGGGGTAGTCAACCATGGGAAACAGGTTAAAATGGACAAAGACGGACTTTTTCCTGCTGACGCTGACGCTGCTTTTTCTCGTCTGCACGGCGGTGACGTGGCTGATGACGCCGCGGCAGGTGACAGGTGACTATCACATCGCCGCCAACGAAGCGGCGGAGGGTACAACGCAGATCACGAAGGTGAATATCAACACCGCCGGCGTGGAGGAGCTGGACGGCCTGCCCGGTATCGGGCCGGTGCTGGCGCAGCGCATCGTGGACTGGCGGGAGGAAAACGGCGCGTTTTCTGCGCCGGAGGATCTATTGCAGGTGGAGGGCATCGGCCGCGCCACGC
Source organism: uncultured Oscillospiraceae bacterium (assembly GCA_964613205.1). Taxonomy (GTDB): domain Bacteria; phylum Bacillota; class Clostridia; order Oscillospirales; family Oscillospiraceae; genus Vescimonas. Next base: position 18,721 of record CAZTHY010000002.1, on the reverse strand, counting down.
TGGAAAATCTGGAAAACTGTATCGTAACGGAGGACACGGAATGAAACTGTTGGTGGTAGATGACGAAAAACTGCTGGTCAAAGGCATGAAATTCAACCTGGAAAACGAGGGCTATCAGGTGCTGACCGCCTACGACGGCGCTTCCGCCGTGGAGCTGGCCAAGAAGGAGGAGATCGACCTTATCATCATGGACGTGATGATGCCCGGTCTCTCCGGCAGTGACGCCTGTATGCAGATACGGGAGTTCTCCAACGTGCCCATTATCATGCTCACCGCCCGCAGCGAGGACAGCGACAAGCTGATGGGCTTTGCCTGCGGTGCCGACGACTATGTGACGAAGCCCTTCAACATTCAGGAGCTGAAAGCCCGCATTCGGGCGCTGCTGCGCCGCGCCGCCGGTGCGTCCCAGCAGCAGGTGCAGACGCGGCAGCGTGCGCCGCTGCTGACGGTGGGCGGCTTGAGTCTCGACACGGAGCAGCGTGTGGCGGTGCGGGATGGCCGCACCATCGACCTGACGGCCAAGGAGTACGACCTTATCGAGCTGTTGATGAAGAACCCCCGCCGCGTGTACAGTCGGGAGAGTTTGATGGATCTGGTGTGGGGCTATTCCTACGCCGGAGATTACCGCACCGTGGACGTCCACATCCGCCGTCTGCGGGAGAAGCTGGAGCCGGAGCCGGCGGCACCGGTGTATATCATGACGAAGTGGGGAGTTGGTTACTATTTCAAGGGAGAAGAACAGCCTACCGTGTGACGCGGTGGAGACGGAAAAGCTGCCTACTCCGCTGCTGCGCCTGTGGCGAAGACTGCGGGGCAAGGCCACGCTGCAATTAAAGTTCAGTCTCAGCTACATCCTCGTCATTCTGGCGGTGCTGGTGCTGCTGAACTCCTACCCGCTGCTGGTGTCCCAGAACCTGATGGTCACATCGTCGCAGAATAACCTCCACAGCGCCGCCAAGGTCATCGAGTCGGCGCTGATGGGACTGGAAAAGCTGACGCAGGAGAACGTGTCGGCGGCGCTGGAGGGACTGGACGAGTCCGGCGCCGACCGTATCATGGTGACGGACAGCGCCGGTTTGGTGCTGTACGATACCCGCGACGGCGGCAACGACGTGGGGAAATACGCTCTCTACTCCGTGGTGGCGGTAGCGCTGCGGGGCGATGATGCGTCTTATTGCCGGTACGACGGCACGGCGTTTCTGAGCCGTGTGTCCACGCCGGTGGTGTATCACAATCAGATCGTCGGCGCGGTGTACGCCTACCGCTACGATACGGAACAGGCGGAATTGCTGGAGTCCTTCCGCCACAACCTGCTTATCATCTCGCTGATGATCGCACTGCTGGTGGCGGGCTTGAGCATCGTGCTGAGCCGTATGCTGACGGTGCAGATCAGCGGCCTTTTGCAGGCCATCCGCCACGTCCGCGAGGGCGCTTACAGCCACCGCGCCGATGCCAGCGGCACCGACGAGATCGCACAGATCGCCGCGGAGTTCAACAGTCTTACCGACCGGCTGCAAACCACCGAGAGCGCCCGCCGCCGGTTCGTCTCCGATGCCAGCCACGAGCTGAAAACGCCGCTGGCCGGTATCCGGCTGCTGACGGACTCCATCTTGCAGACCGACAACATGGATCCCGAGACCACCAAGGAGTTCGTCACCGACATCGGGCGGGAGGCGGAGCGGCTCAGCCGCATCACGGAGAACCTGCTGCGTCTGACGCGGCTGGACAGCGGCGTGGTGCAGCAGCCCTATCCGGTGGCGGTAGCGCCGGTGTTGGAGCGGGTGGAGCGTATGCTGGCCATGGTGGCGGCGGAGAAGGGCGTGACCCTTTCCGGTGCGGCGGACGAGGAAGCGGTGGCACTGGCCACCGACGACGACGTGCATCAGATCCTGTACAACCTGATGGAGAACGCCATCAAGTACTCCCGCACGGAGGAGGGCTTCGTCCACGCCCGTGCGTGGGCGGAGGACGGGTGCGTCTATATCGCCGTCAGCGACAACGGCATCGGCATACCCGACGAGGACTTGCCCCATGTGTTCGACCGGTTCTACCGCGTGGACAAAATGCGCTCCCGTGAGGTGGGTGGCACCGGACTGGGACTGTCCATCGTGAAGGATACCATCGAAAATCGCGGCGGCACCATTACCGCCGGCCACGGCGAAGGCGGCGTGGGCACGGTGTTCACCGTGACGCTGCCACTGGCGGAAAGGGGGGAGGAGGTATGAGACGGCTTATCGCGGCGCTGCTGGCACTGGTGCTGGTGCTGACGCTGGTGGGCTGCGGCGAAAGCGCCGCCGCCAACGGCGGCGAGGACGTGTGGAGCGGCGTGGATCTGACGGAGGAAGAGGACGACGCCAACGGCGACGAGACCTCCCCCTATCTGCGGCTTTACTGCCCTGCCGACATCGGTGCCAAGAATAAGAGCGCCGGCGGCGGCGACGCCATCACCGGCATCCCCATCCGGTGGGAACAGATCACCGGTGACGATCGGGGGCGGCAGCAGCAGGCACAGTACATCATGGAGCTGCTGCTGGGCGGCTGCACCGAGCCGGATTTCACCTCTCCCATGCCGGGGGGTACACGGGTGCTGAGCTGCACTGTCACCGGCGGCACGGTAGCGGTGGACTTGAGCAACGAGTATGACCAGTTGGCCGGTGTGGAGCGCACCATCGCCGACTACTGCATTACCCTCTCCATGATGCAGCTGGCGGGTATTCTGGCCGTCCGCATCACCGTGGAGGGGCGTGTGTCCGCCGACCATCCGGCGGAGGTGTATACCTCCGAGGAGGTGCTGCTGACCAGTCCGGAGGACATCGTCCGCACCGTGAAGGTACAGCTCTATTTCCCCAACGCCACCGGTGAGCTGGTGGGCGAGGAGCGCCGCTTGACGGTGTATGAGGGCGAGACGGTGGCACAGGCGGTGGTGAAGGCACTGACGGAGCGCCCCATGGATCGCTACGCCGATCTGGAACCGCTGCTGCCGGAGGGCTTTACCGCCCTCAGTGCCAGCGTGGAGGGCGGCACCTGCTTTTTGAACGTGTCCGGCAGCGTGGCTGCCCTGCTGCCGGAGAGCAGCACGGAACAGGCGCGGATGATACAGGGACTGGTGGACTCCCTCTGCTCCATGGACGAGGTGAGTCAGGTGCAGCTCATGGTGGACGGCGAGTACCAGCTCATGCTGGGACGTGTCCCCATCAGCCGCCCGCTGCTGCCTTCGGGAACGGACGGCGGCCAGACGACGTGACGGAAAAGGAGGAAACACCATGAAACGAACCATTTTTGCCGTGGCGCTGTCGGCGGTGCTGCTGTGCGGCTGCGGTGCCGGCGCGCCGCCTGTGGATGCACCGGCGGCGGATGAGGGGGACTTGATCATCGTCAAGGAGACCTACGCCGAGGACGGCAATTATACCGACAGTCTGGACAATAGCTGGACGTACAGCTACCATGTGCCCTCCCTGCCCGCCGATACCGAGGGGGCAAAGGCCATCAACGCGGCCATCGACGCCAAGTTCGGCCAGTCGGTGCAGGAATCGCTGGCGGCCATGGAGGACGGCCTTTCGCTGGGCTGCGTCACCACCACATGGAAAAGCTACCGCTGGGGCGACGTGCTGAGCATCGTGGTACAGGCGGAGGCGGAGTGGGAGTTCACCGACTACGGCGTGTACCTCTACAACGTGGCCACCGGCCAGCAGATGACCACCACGGCGCTGCTGGAAGCGCTGGGCGTGGCACCGGAGACGTTTTTGAGCGCCCTGCGGCAGAGCGCCGCACAGGCCTTTGACAGCCAGCGCATCGCCGACAACGCCCAAAGCAGCACCGATTTCCTGCCGGAGCGGAGCTGGACGGTGGGCGACGGCAACATCACCCCTGATGTGATGGCCTACGTCAGGGAGGACGGCACGCTGCGTGTGGTGCTGCCCATCGGCACACCGGCGGGAGCGGGCTGGTACTACCAGACCATCACGCCGGAGCTGACCACCGGTGCGGAAGTGACCTTCACCGCCGGCAGCTATCGTCTCTCCCGAACGGAGGGCACGGAGACCATGACCCTTATGGACGGCGACGGCGTGGAGCGCACCGTATACGGCGCCTGGTCGAAGTACACCGATGCCGCCTATGTCGCAGAACCGACAGAGCCGGAGGACGAGACGCCCCATGAGTGGCTGGTGCTGCTGACCGAGGGCGCACAGGTGGAGTATATCGACCTTACCGGCGGCGTGGCAGGCGGAACGCTGTGCGTCACCCCGCTGGCAGGCGTGGGCAAAGCGGTGTCGCTGGAGACGGCGGCGGAGAACGGCGCGGTGTGCGCCGTCACGGAGGAAAACCGCTGGGTGGAGCTGCTGCCGCTGCTTAAGGAACGCACCGGCGGTCTGCCGGAGACGCTGGCGGCTGCGTGGCACATGGCGGTGGCCGACAGCGGCGTGGAGCACGACTGCTGGCTGACGCTGAACGAGGACGGCACCGCCACATGGCAGCAGGGTATGCTGAACAGCGCCGACGGCGTGTTCTGCACCGGCACCGTCACCTGCCTTGGCACTACGGAGGAGGGCATGGTGCTGTATCTGGACTTGACCACCGATGCAGCCAGCGGCGAACAGCCTGTCCAATGCGCCGTGGCCGCTGCCTGGGGTTGGGAGGGCGTACAGTTCAAGTACCTCTCCGGCAACATCCCCCCGCAGGTGGAGGGCTATGTCTGGGCCGACACCGCACTGGGCTGATACATAGGCAAAAAAGAAGCACCCCGCGGGGTGCTTCTTTTTTGCGTGTGTGTTGTATGTGTGTGAGGTAGATCAGTCGTGAACGGCGTTCTTGGCCACGTCGAACTCGGCCATGACGGCCTCGTCCGGCTTCGTCAGCAGGGATACCACCACGATGACCAGGCAGCTGAACAGGAAGGCCGGCAGCAGCTCGTAGATACCGAACACGCCGCCCAGCGGCTTAATGAGCAGCTTCCAGATGAACACCATGCCGCCGCCGGCGATCATGCCGCACAGGGCACCGGCGCGGGTGGTACGCTTCCAGAACAGGGAGAACAGCATCAGCGGGCCGAAAGCGGCGCCGAAGCCGGCCCAGGCGAAGGAGGTGATGCCGAAGATGGTGGAGTTGGAGTTCCAGGCGATGGCCATGGCGATGATGGTGATGACCACCAGCGTAAAGCGGCTGCACCACATGACCTGCTTCTCCGTAGCGTCCTTCTTGGCGATGCCGCGGTACAGGTTCTGACTGACGGCGCTGGCAGCGATAAGCAGGTAGGAGTCGGAGGAGGAGATGGCGGCGGCCAGCACACCGGCGCAGGCGAAGCCCGCCAGTACCGGCGGCAGGAACATGACGGCGGCGTCCACGAAGATGTTCTCCGCGTCAGAGTTGCTCAGGTAGTCGAGACCCACGATGCTGCGGCCGACGATACCGATAAACACGGCGGCGGCCATGGAGATGACCACCCACACGATGGCCACACGGCGGGACAGCTTCAGTTCCTTCTCGGAGCGGATGCCCATGAACCGCAGCAGCACCTGGGGCATACCGAAGTAGCCCAGACCCCACGCCAGCATGGAGATGATGGACAGCGCGCCGTAGGGCTTGGCAGAGCCGAATACGTCGATCTCCGTAGTGGAGGGGGTGGCGGACTGAACGAGGGAGAAGAAGCCGTCGATGCCCTCGGCGGTGTTGACCACGCTGGCGATACCACCGGCAGCGCCTACGGACATGATGAGGATCAGCACCAGCACCGTCACCATCACCACGGCCTGCATAAAGTCGGAAGCGCTCTCGGCCAGGAAGCCGCCCAGGAACGTGTACAGCAGCACGAAGGCGGCGGCCACGATCATCATGCTCTCATAGGACAGGTCAAACAGGTTGGCGAACAGCTTGCCGCAGGTGCTGAGACACTGGGCAGCGTAGACGGAGAAGAAGATGATAATGATGCAGGAGGACACGATCATCAGCGTCTTGTGCTTGTCCTCGTGGTAGCGCTTGGAGAAGAAATCGGGGATGGTGAAGGCGTTCACGGTGATGCTGTACCGCCGCAGACGCTTGGAGACCACAAGGAAGTTGAAGTAAGTACCCAGCGCAAGGCCGATGCACGTCCAGCCGGCGTCGGCAAGACCCGTCCAGTAGGCCAGACCGGGCAGACCCATCAGCAGGTAGCCGGACATATCCGACGCTTCGGCACTGAACGCCGTGACCCAGGGGCCAAGGCTGCGGCCACCGAGGAAATAGGACTCGGCATCCTTGTTGGCGCGGCGGGCGAATACGATGCCGATGGCCACCACCGCCAGCATATACAGCGCCATGGCGATGAGATGTTGCAGATTATCTACTTGCATGATGTAACTCCTCTCTTGACAAGCGACAAATTACAGTTTATAATGTGTCACATCAAGTTTTTTAATGTATGGGCGTATCATACCACGCTCTGACGGAAAATGCAAGAGGTATTTACAAAATGGACACAAAAAAATATGCGGTTTTCGCAAAAGTAGTGGAAATGGCGTCGCTGACGAAGGCGGCGGAGGCCATGCGTATGACCCAGTCCGGTGTCAGCCACATCGTGGCCGCCATCGAGACGGACCTGGGCGTGACGCTGCTGCGGCGCACCCGCACCGGCGCATCGCTGACGCCGGAGGGGGAGCAGCTGATGCCCCATATACTGGCCATCGTGGAGCGGGAGGATCGGCTCCACCGTGAGGCGGAGGAGCTGCGCAGTCAGGTGGCGGGTAAGCTGCGGGTAGGGACGTTCACCAGCGTGGCCACCCACTGGCTGCCCGGTATGATCGCCCAGTTCCAGCAGCTTCATCCGCTGGTGACGTTTGAGCTGTTCAACGGCGACTACCACGATATGGAGCGCTGGCTCACCTCGGCGGAGGTGGATTTGGCCTTTACCACGCTGCCTACCGCGCCGGATTGCCGCGCCGTGCCGCTGTACGAGGATGCGCTGATGGCGGTGCTGCCCAAGGGACACCGGCTGTGCGGGGACGCGGTGTGCCCCGCATCGGAGCTGGTGAAGGAACCCATCATCGACCTGCTGGAATCGTCGTCCCATGACGTGCGGCGGGCGCTGGCCGCTACCGGAAAGAAGCCGGACATCCGGCTGCGGAGCAAGGACGACTACGCCGTCATCGCCATGGTGCGGCAGGGGCTGGGTGTCAGCGTCATGCCGTCGCTGCTGCTGCGGGGCAGCAGCGAGGGGGTGGAGCTGCGGCCGGTGGATCCACCCGCCAGCCGCACCATCGCGCTGGCCATGCCCATAGGCGAAAACCGCCCCGCCGCCACCGCCTTCGCCGCCTTCGCCGAGGAGTGGGTGCGGGAACGGGAGAGAAAATGATGGACAGGGGAGGGGCTTCGCCCCTCCCTATTTTAATTCTCGGCTCCCTCTGTGAGGGAGCTGGCACGGCGAAGCCGTGACTGAGGGAGAGACCGCTCTGCAACATCTATCGGTAGGACTTGCCTAAATCCGGTTCTCCCCTTTCGTCTTGCCGCTTCGCGGCAATCCACCTTCCCCACAGGGGAAGGCAAGAGAAAATGAAAGGCGGGCGGACAGGGTCGTCCGCCCCTACGAAAAGAATGCGACCTTTCCCTTTGACCACAAAAAAGGAACGCCATAGGCGTTCCTTTTTTACTATACAATATTATCTTACTTCCCCAGTGCGGCCTTGAGGGCATCGACGCGGTCGGTCTTTTCCCATGCCACGCCCAGATCTTCGCGACCCATGTGGCCGTAGGCGGCCAGCTGGCGGTAGATGGGCTTGCGCAGGTCGAGGTCGCGGATGATGGCGGTGGGACGCAGGTCAAAGACCTTCTCCACGGCGGCCTCCAGCTCGGTGTCGGCTACCACGCCGGTGCCGAAGGTCTCCACCAGCACGCTGACGGGACGCGCCACGCCGATGGCGTAGGCCAACTGCACCTGGCACTTGCTGGCCAGACCGGCTGCCACCACGTTCTTAGCCACATAGCGGGCGGCGTAAGCGGCGGAACGGTCCACCTTGGTGGGATCCTTGCCGGAGAAAGCGCCGCCGCCGTGGGGGGCGCTGCCGCCGTAGGTGTCCACGATGATCTTACGGCCGGTAAGACCGCTGTCGGCAGCGGGGCCGCCGGTGACGAAACGGCCGGTGGGGTTGACATAGACCTTCGTCTCCTCGTCCATGAGACCGGCGGGGACGGTGGGCTTGATGACCAGCTCGATCATATCCTTGCGGATCTGCTCCAGGGAGACCTCGGGGCCGTGCTGGGTGGACAGCACCACGGTGTCCACGCGGACGGGCTTGCCGTTCTCGTCGTACTCCACGGTGATCTGGGTCTTGCCGTCGGGACGGAGATAGTCCACCAGACCCTGCTTGCGCACGTCGGTCAGGCGCTTGGCCATCTTGTGGGCGATGGAGATAGCCAGCGGCATCAGCTCCGGCGTCTCGTCGCAGGCGTAGCCGAACATCATGCCCTGGTCGCCGGCGCCGTTGTCCAGCTCGCTCTTGCCGGTGGACTTGGCCTCGTAGCTCTTGTCCACGCCCAGCGCGATGTCGCCGGACTGCTCATCGATGTTGGTGACGACGGCGCAGGTGTTGCCGTCGAAGCAGAACTGGGAGCGGTCGTAGCCGATGTCCAGCACCACCTGACGGGCGATTTTGGGGATGTCCACATAGCAGGAGGTGGAGATCTCACCCATGATGTGGATAAGGCCGGTGGAGACGCAGGTCTCGCAGGCCACACGGCCATTGGGATCCTTTTCGAAGATGGCGTCCAGCACAGCGTCGCTGATCTGGTCGCAGATCTTATCGGGATGCCCCTCGGTAACGGATTCAGAAGTAAACAGTCTCTTTGCCATAGTGATACACATTCCTTTCTTTTGTCGTGGATGTTCTGTAAAAGAAAAACGCTCTGCCGGAATCGACAGAGTGCATGGTTGACAGCGCATCCTCATCTTTCGATTCGTTCGTCGGATTTGGCACCTTGAAAAAACAGGTTGCCGTGGCTTCATCGGGCCGTTCCCTCCGCCACTCTTGATAAGGCTATTCAGTTGGCACACGGCAACGCCGCATACACCATTAGCATAACACAGAAAACCGCTTTGTCAAGGGGTTTTCCGAAAAAGTTGAAAATATTTTGAAAGTTTATAGAAATGACATGACTTTTTCCCCGCTTCATGGTACAATAAACCTCACTTTTGAAATTTGAACGAGGAGGACACTTCCTTTGAAAAAACTGTATGACGGGGTGCAGCGGTTTTGCGCCGCACATCCCCGCTTTGGGATCTCCAATCTGATGAAGGTCATCGTCATCGGCAACGTGGCGGTGTATATCCTCATGCTGCTGACGGCGTCGGCCGACGCCAACGCGCTGAACTTCCTGACCTTCAATTTAGCGGCGCTGCTGCGGGGTGAGGTGTGGCGCATCGTCACCTTCATCTTCGTGCCCACATATACGTCGCCCCTGTCGCTGCTCATCAGCCTCTATTTTTACTACTGGATCGGCTCCACGCTGGAGCGGCAGTGGGGCACCGCCAAGTTCAACCTCTACTACATCAGCGGTATGCTGCTGACGGCGTTGGGCGCGGTGCTGGCCAGCGTCATCTCCGGCAACCCCTATCTGACGGTGGCGGGTACGAATTATGTAAACCTGTCCATGTTCTTCGCCTTCGCCGTGCTGTTCCCCGATGCCAGCGTGCTGCTGTTCTTCCTCATTCCGGTGAAGATGAAGTGGCTGGCGTATCTGGATGCGGCGCTGTTCGCCATCGACATTATCCGCTCCATCGGCGCCCACTACTGGGCAGGCGTGGTGCTGCCGGTGGTGGCGCTGCTGAACTTCGCCGTGTTCATCTGGCCGGAGGTGCATTACCTCCGCCAGCGGGCGCAGTATCAGACCTCGCGGCAGACCGTCCACTTCAAGCAGACCATGCACCGCCAGCAGCGGCAGGAGCAGCAGGCGGCCTACCACCACAAGTGCGCCGTCTGCGGCCGGACGGATACCGACTATCCCGACTTGCAGTTCCGCTATTGCAGCAAGTGCGCCGGCTACCACTGCTACTGTCAGGATCACATTTTCAGCCACGTCCACTTTACGGAGGAATAAAGCGTAAAAAAGAGAGCCTTGCGGCTCTCTTTTTTTGCTACTTGTTCTGTTCGTACAGCACCGCCAGTCCCCGCAAAATGAGGTCGGCGGCCATTTCCATCTTCCGCTTGCACACAGGGGCGATGACCGGCGAAATGCCGCCGGTGGCCACCACGGTGGCGGTTTGTCCCAGCTCCGCTTCCATGCGGTCGATCATGCCGTCCAGCAGCAGCGCCGCGCCTAAGACGCAGCCGCTTTGCATACAGGTGACGGTGTCGTTGCCGATGGCCTTTTCCGGTGCGGCCAGCGGCAGGTTGGGCAGCAGCGCCGTGCCGCCGGACAGAGACGCCAGCGACAAATTGGCACCGGGCAGGATAGCGCCGCCTAAAAACGAGCCGTCCTTGTCCAGCACGGAGATGGTGGTGGCGGTGCCCATGTCGATGAGCAGCAGCGGCGGGGTGTACAGGTCGAGAGCGCCTACGGCGGCGCACAGCAGGTCGGCACCCAGCGTCTCCGGTTCGCGGATGCGGACGGACAGCGAATGGGTCACGTTTTCACCTACGATCAGCGGCGGCTTGCCGGTGAGCAGACAGGCGGCCTCCCGCAGGGAGCGGGTGACGGCGGGCACCACCGAGGAGATGATGACCTGCTCGATGTCCTCGCGGTTGACGTCCGCCAGCGACAAAAGCTGCGCCATGGCGGCGGCGTAATCGCCGGCGGTGCTTTCGCGGCGGGTGGCCAGCCGGAAAGAGCGGCGCACCTGCCGTCCCTCCATGCAGCCCATGACGATGTTGGTATTGCCTACGTCCAGTGCCAGCAGCATACTCTCGTCCCCCTTACATCACGCGTTGGGCTGCTTGCGCCGCAGCTTGCCGCGGCTGAACAGCACCGCCTTGGCGATGGCTGCGCCGGTGAAGAAGCAGACGACGGCCTCCACCAGTCCGTTGATGCCCACAAAGGCCAGCACGAACAGGAAGGGGTTGGCGCTGCCGAAGGAGGCCACAAAGCCCTGAATGAAGTCCGTCCGGTAGAAGAACAGACACAGGGTGGACATGAACAGCGCCGTGTTGCTCAGTGCGCCGATAAGACCCGCCGCACCAAACGACCACAGGTTGCTCTTGTCCAGCTTGTTCAGCCCCTTAAAGGCCAGTCCGCACAGCCAGCCCGCCAGCATACGGGTGGGGACGCAGACCAGGAAAGTGAAGATGGGGTTGATGCCCAGCAGCACCACGCCGAAGGCGCTTTTGCCGAAGCACTCCCAAAAGCTGATAAGGCCGAACACGGCACCCAGCAGCATACCGGTGGCGGGTCCCATGACGATGGCACCCACGATGACCGGCACCAGCAGAATGGTGATCTCCAGTCCGGCGGTTTTGATCATGCCCAGGCCCGTGACTTCCAGCAGCAGCATAATGGCCACCAGAACGGATACCCGTACCAGATCCTGCACGGTATACTTACCGCGCTTCGTTTCTTGATTCATAATTTTACCTCCTGCTGCCGCCTCCGTCCGGCGGAGTGCGGCGCGTGAGGATATGATACCACAATTCTGCGTTTTTTCAAGTAGAAATTGATGCGTTTTTAACAAAGCCGGTGGAAAAGACGAAAAAGATGTGGTATAATACCTTCCACTAACAGGAAAACGGAGGGCACAGCCATGAAAAAAATAGCGGTCATCACCGGTGCGTCCAGCGGAATGGGTAAGCGGTTTGCAGAGCGGATCGGGGAGTACGGCACCTTTGACGAGGTGTGGGTCATCGCCCGCCACGGTGACAAATTGGAGGAATTGCGTGCCACGGTGCCCTATCCGGTGCGGCCTTTGACGCTGGATCTCACCGATCGGAGCAGCTTCAAGACCTACGAAGCGGCGCTGGGTGAGGAACCGGTGGAGATCGGTCTGCTGGTCAACGCCAGCGGCTACGGCAAGTTCGCTGCCGTGGCGGATATGGAACTGGAGACGTGCCTGAACATGACCGACCTGAACTGTCAGGCGGTGGTGGCCATGTGCCGCCTCTCCCTCCCCTATATGGCCAAGGGCGGCAAGATCATCAACATCGCCTCGGTAGCGGCGTTCCAGCCCATCCCCTATATCAACATCTACGGCGCGACGAAAGCCTTCGTTCTCAGCTTCAGCCGTGCGCTGAATCGGGAGCTGCGGGGACGGGGCGTTTCCGTCATGGCGGTGTGCCCCTTCTGGACAAAGACGGCCTTCTTCGCCCGTGCGGTGGTGGAGGGAGAGACGCCCATCGTGAAGAAATACGCCGCCATGTACGACCCCGAGGACATCGTCTCCCGCGCATGGCGGGATGCCAAGCGGGGCAAGGACGTGTGCCAGTACGGCTTCGTCGCCCGCGGACAGGCGATCCTGACGAAGATTCTGCCCCACAGCGTGGTCATGGACGTGTGGCAGAGCCAGCAGGACTTGACGTGATATGAAGCGCTGTCTTGTGATCTCCGACTCCTTCAAGGGCACACTGTCCACGCTGGATATATGCCGCATGGCGGAGGGCGTTCGCCTGCCGGACTGGCAGGTGGACGCGCTGCCGGTGGCGGACGGCGGCGAGGGGACGGTGGACTGTTTCCTCACCGGCTGCGGCGGGACGTATATCGCCGCCACGGTGTCCGACCCCTTTGGAGCCAAAATGGAGAGCGGCTACGGATGGCTGCCGGACGGCACGGCGGTGGTGGAGTGCGCCGCCGCTGCGGGCTTGACGCTGGCGGCGGGACGTCTTGACCCGCTGCATACCACTACCTACGGCGTAGGCGAGCTGATGCGCTGCGCGTTGGAAAACGGCGCAAAGCGGCTGGTGCTGGGCTTGGGCGGAAGCTGCACCAACGACGGCGGCTGCGGTGCGGCGGCTGCGCTGGGCGCGGTGTTCCGCGATCAGGCGGGACGACCCTTCGTGCCGGTGGGCGGTACGCTGGGGGAGATCGACACCATCGACCTGACCGGCCTCCACCCGAAGCTGCGGGAGGTGCCCCTTACCGTCATGTGCGACATCGACAATCCCCTCTACGGCGAAAACGGTGCGGCCTTCGTGTTTGCCCCGCAAAAGGGCGCCACGTCGGAACAGGTGTCGTTTTTGGACGACGGACTGCGCCGCTTGGCGGCGGTTATCCGGCGGGATACCGGTATAGACGTGGATGAGCTGTCCGGCGGCGGCGCTGCCGGCGGCTTCGGCGCAGGGTGCGCCGCGCTGCTGGGCGGCCAGCTGCGCTCCGGCATCGAGACGGTGCTGGACGTGCTGGATTTCGACCGTCGGGCGGCGGAGTATGACCTGATCGTCACCGGTGAGGGACGGCTGGACAGCCAGAGTCTCGGCGGCAAGGTGGTCAGCGGCGTGGCAAGCCGCTGCCGCAAGATCGCCGTACCGGTGGCGGCACTGGTAGGGGCTTTGGCGCTGGAAGAAGCATCGCTTGCTGAATTGGGGCTGGTGTGCGCCCGCTCCATCAACCCACCGGATATTTCGTTTGAACAGGCGGCCTTGTGCGCGGCGGACTACTACCCCGCGGCACTGACGGCGCTATTGGAGGAACTCTATGGCCAACGTCATTGAAATACACGACTTTCTCGACCCTGCGCTGGACGTGTACGCCCGCGCCACGGAGAACCAGCTGGTGAACCGTGCCGACCCGCAGAACGCCCTCTTTATCGCAGAAAGCCCGCTGGTCATCGGGCGGGCGCTGGATGCCGGATGTCAGCCGGTGTCGTTCTTGATGGAGCCCCAGCACATCACCGGCAAGGGTGCAGAGGTGCTGGCGCGGTGCGACAAGGACATTCCGGTGTATACCGCGCCGCTGGACGTGCTGACGCAGCTCACCGGCTTCCACCTGACGCGGGGGATGCTGTGCGCCATGCGCCGTCCGCCGCTGCCTACGGCGGAGGAGGTGTGCCGCGGGGCGAAACGGCTGGCGGTGCTGGAAAACGTGATGAACCCCACCAATTTGGGGGCTATTTTCCGCTGCGCCGCCGCACTGGGCATGGACGCGGTGCTGCTGACGGCAGCGGGCAGCGACCCTCTCTACCGGAGAGCCTCCCGCGTCAGCATGGGCAACGTGTTCCTCATCCCCTGGGCGTATCTGCCGGAGGGGGAGGACTGGACGGCGCTGCTGCACCGTGAGGGCTTCACCACCGCCGCCATGGCGCTGCGGCAGGACTCCATCCGGCTGGACGACCGGCGTTTGGTGGAGGCGGACAAGCTGGCGGTGGTGCTGGGCACCGAGGGGGACGGCTTGCAGCAGGACACCATCGACCGATGTGACTGCACCGTCATGATCCCCATGACCCACGGCGTGGATTCCCTCAATGTGGCGGCAGCCGCCGCCGTAGCGTTCTATCAGTTGGGATTACAGAGCAAAAAGGAGCAGGAATATGGAGTATAACAAGCGTATCGCCGCCATGGTGAGCGGCGACGAGGTGGAGGGCTTTTACATACTGAAAAGCGCCAATCCCAAGGTGTCGGCCAACGGCAAGCCCTTTCTCACCGGTGCACTCAGCGACAGAAGCGGCACCATGGAGCTGAAGGTGTGGGATTACAGCGGCCCGCTGGGGACACCGGACGAGGGCAAGGTGGTGAAGGTGCGGGGCACCGTGGGCGAGTACCGCGGCACGCTGCAATTCACCGCAGGCCGCATCCGTCTGGCGGAGGACAACGATCCGGTGGACGTGACGGCGCTGGTGCCCACCGCACCTATCGACCGTGACAGCGCCATGGACGAGCTGGAACGGTGGGTGGCGTCCATCGAGGATGAGGACTACCGCGCCGTGGCCGCCGCCATGCTGGGCAGACACGGCGAAAAGCTGTACGCCATTCCGGCGGCCAAGAGCGTACACCACGCCTTTTTGGGCGGCCTTCTGATGCACACCGCCAACATGATGAAGATCGCCGACTTTTTGGCGGCCATGTACCCCGAGACCATTGACCGCAGTCTCTTGCTCACCGGCACGCTGCTCCACGATATGGCCAAGGAGCAGGAATTCGTCTTTTCCCAGTTGGGGCTGGCGGTGGACTACTCCATCGAAGGGCAGCTTTTGGGGCACTTGGTGATGGGCGCACAGGAGACGGCGGAGGTGGCCGCGTCGCTGGACGTGCCGGAGGACAAGTCCATGCTGCTGCGCCATCTCATCCTCTCCCACCACGGCGAACCGGAGTTCGGCGCGGCGGTGCGGCCGCTGTGCGCCGAGGCGGAGCTGCTGAGTCTCATCGACAGCGTGGACAGCCGCATGGAGATCTACCGCGAGACCTACGACACCATGGACGTGGGTACGTTCTCACCCCGCATTTTCGCGCTGGAAAAGAAGATCTACCGCCACAGATAAGAAAAAAGAGCGCCGTCGGCGCTCTTTTTCATTATGCCTTTTGGGTGTTTTCCTGTTTGGCCTCCTCGGGGATGCTGGCCTCACCGGCGGCCTCCTCCTGCGCGTAGAAGTAGGGGAACATGGCGCGCAGCAGGTTGTAGGTGCGGTCGTGGTCGGCAGCCCACTCGCTCTGCTCGGCGCGGAGTTTCTCCTTGTCACCGTAGGTCTCCAGCGCGTGGCACGTCTCGATGTAGGCCTTCTGCATCTGACGGACGCGGGCGCTGAGGTGCTGGAGCAAGCTCATGATCTTGGCGGGCTTCTCCTGAAAATAGGCGCTGAAATTATCGTAGGTGATCTCGTTGACGATGGTGGGCTCCAGCGCCACCACGGTGGTGTTGCGGGGACGGGACTCCAAAAAGCTGATGACATTGAAGAAATCGCCGTCCTTCAGCGTTACCACCGGCACCTGATCGGCGGTGCCGTAGTCGTAGTAGACGCCGACGCTGCCGTAGAGAATGTTGAACATACTCATCACCATCTCCTTGGGACGGCAGATGACTTCACCCTTCTTGAACTGTTTTTCAACGGACATATACCGTAACCTCCCTTTGTGAAAATTCTTAACAACATCATTATATCATATTGAAACCGGTTTTGTCGATAGTTTTCCTTGCCAAACGGCGGCGAAAGTGGCATACTGAGGGCAATAAGGAGTGAAGCGTATGGATTATTTTACTGTCAGCCTGCCCCAGGACGACCTGCGGAGCATCAGTGCCATCGGTCTTGCCCACATGGGGGACAGCGTGTATGAGATACTGGTGCGGACGTGGCTGTGCGTCCACGGCAAGGCCACCGGCAAGTCGCTGCACCGCGCCACCATCGCACTGGTGTGCGCTCAGGAACAGGCAAAGCGGGCAGCGAAGATACTGCCCCTTTTGACGGAGGAGGAGACAGCGGTGTTCCGCCGTGGCCGGAATGCCAACGTCCACACCGTACCCCGCAGCGCCACCATTGCCGAGTACCACACCGCCACGGCGCTGGAGTGTCTCTTCGGCTGGCTGTACCTGAAAGGGGAGCGGGCGCGGGTGAATGAGCTGTTCAACGCGATGATGGAGGGTGAATGATATGCCATTGGATGCCATCTGTTTACAGGCCGTTACGGCGGAGCTATCACCGCAGATCACCGGCAGCCGTATCGAAAAAATCCAGCAGCCCGCACGGGATCAGGTGGTGCTGCTGCTGCGGGGCGGCCGCCGTCTGCTGCTGTGCGCCGGCGGGGGACAGCCCCGTATACAACTGACGGAGCAGCTGCGGGACAACCCTGCCCAGCCGCCTATGTTCTGTATGCTGCTGCGAAAGCATTTAAGCGGCGGCGTCATCCAGTCGCTGACGCAGGAGCCGTTGGAGCGGGTGGTGACGCTGACGGTGCTGGCCGCCGACGAGCTGGGCGAGCGCAGCGCCTTCCGGCTGGTGCTGGAGACGGTGAACCGCCGCGCCAACCTGATCCTGCTGGACAAAGACGGGCGGATCATCGACTGTATGCGGCGGGTGGATTTCGAGATGAATCCCGACCGGCAGGTATTGCCGGGGCTGTTCTATCGTCTCCCCACACCGGTGGAGAAACGATCGCCCCTTACGGTGACGGAGGGGGAATTGACATCCCTGCTGGCGGCAGCACCGGCGGACAAGATGCTGGACGGCTGGCTGGTGGAGACGTTCAATGCCCTGTCGCCCCTGACGGCGAGAGAGCTGGTGTACCGCGCCTTCGGCACGGTGGACGCAGACGTTTCCCGAGGGAACGCTCTGTGGCCGGTGCTGGCCGCGTGGCAGCAGCAGGTGGAGACGGAGACGTTTACACCTACGCTCATCAAGCGGGGCGGTGTGCCGTCGGATTTCACCTACCAGCCCACCGGTCAGTACGGCTCCGCCGCCGAGACGGAGACGTACGACAGCTTTTCCCGCCTGCTGGATGACTTCTTCGAGAAGCGGGAACAGGCGGAGCGGGTGAAGCAGAAGGGACAGGATCTGCTGAAAACCGCCAACACCGCCGCCGCCCGCATCCGGCGAAAGATCGCCGCACAGGAGAAAGAACTGCTGGATTGCCGCGACCGCGACCGCTGGCGTATCTGCGGCGAACTCATCACCGCCAACCTCTACCGCATGGAGCGGGGACAGAGCAAGCTGACGGCGCAGAACTACTACGACCCCGACTGCAAGGATATGGACATCCCGCTGGATGTGCGGCTTTCGCCACAGGAGAACGCCGCCAAGTACTTCAAAAAGTACAGCAAGGCGAAAACGGCGGAGAAGTACCTGACGGAGCAGCTGGACAAGGGATGTCAGGAGCTGCGGTATTTGGAGAGCGTCTTGCAGGAGATCGCGCTGGCGGAGAGTGAGCAGGACTTCAACGACATCCGCACCGAGCTGACGGAGGGCGGCTACCTCCGCCGCGCAGGGAAGAAGGTGCCGTTCCAGCGCCCCAGCCGTCCGCGGGAGTTCCGCTCCACGGCGGGACTGCGGATATTGGTGGGACGCAACAACCGGCAGAACGACCGGCTTACCGGCAAGGACGCGGAAAAGTGGGACATCTGGCTCCACACCCAAAAGATACACGGCAGCCATGTCATTCTCTGCACCAATGGTGAGACGCCGGACGAGGGCAGTCTGCTGGAAGCGGCCAAGCTGGCGGCCTACTTTTCGCAGGCGCAGACCGGCACGAAGGTGCCGGTGGACTACACGCCGGTGAAGTTCGTCAAAAAGCCCGCCGCCAGCCGCCCCGGCATGGTGGTCTACACCACCTATCAGACCATGTACGTCGATCCGGAGGAGGAGTTGGTGAAGCGGCTGGCCGTGAAGTAGGGGAATGCGATGTACGATAGACATTCGTAGGGGAGGGGCTCTGCCCCTCCCTTGGTTGTTGCGGAGGGTATCGGTAAACGGTTGTAGGGGCGGACGACCCTGCCCACCCGATGCAGGGGGTGCGGTAAACGTATGCAAAACGATAATCGAAAAGGTCGCGTCGATGGACGTAGGGCGGGGTGACCTCACCCCGCCGCACGGTAGACGTTGAGGGTACGTTATGCAACGATTTGGGTAAACGATGGCACAACGTTGTAGGGGTCGATGCGGCCTCGCATATTCCCGCGAGGTCTGTCGGGCGCGCGTTCCTTTCGCGCCCGACCCACATCGACCCGTTGCACCGCACTACGGAGACGCAAAGGCAGTCGACACGCACACGTTTGTCATTCCGAGCCAGTGACCGATGTCACTGGCGTGGGAATCCGCATCCCCATAGGAAAGGTGTAATGCAAGGCATGGCAATGGGGAAACGGATTGCCGCACCAGTCTGCGGACTGGTTCGCAATGACATTTATTTCCGCC
>CAZTHY010000001.1:0-24494 GCA_964613205.1 uncultured Oscillospiraceae bacterium | reverse complement strand
GTAAGTTCATGGCTATGTCCTGCATGCTGGATGGCAAGCACGTCTCCTGGCTGCCCTCTTACGGCCCCGAGATGCGCGGCGGTACCGCCAACTGCTCCGTCATCGTGTCCGACGAGCCCGTGGCCTCCCCTCTGGTGGACAAGGCCGACGTCATCGTTGCCATGAACCGTCCCTCCCTCGACAAGTTCGAGGAGCACGTCAAGCCCGGCGGTGTGCTGGTCATCAACAGCAGCATCATCGACCGTAAGGCCGTCCGCGACGACATCACCGTGGTGTACTGCGACACCAACGCCGTGGCCGAGTCCGTGGGCAACCCCAAGGGTGCCAACGTGGCCATCCTGGGTGCCGTCATGGAGAAGGCTCCCGTCACCTCCGTGGACAGCATGATGGAAGCTATCCGGATCGAGCTGGGTGAGAAGAAGGCTCGTTTCCTGGAGGGCAACAAGAAGGCGCTCATCGCCGGCATGGAGTCCGTCCGCTGACGCTTTTCTCCTCAAGCACCAAGCCCCGCGCCAACCGGCGCGGGGCTTTTTTCGCCATTTGGACGGGTCATTCACCGAATGGTTTACTTTCGTGATACTTTTTGCGGAATTTTGTTTCACAGTCGGAAAATTTTTGTTGACTTCCTACCAAACGTTTGGTATCATTTAACCAGCGTTTTTCCACTCTTTTCTGCCCCGATGGGCAGAAACGGACAATACATAAGGAGGTGTGGCGCGTGGGTTCTTTCTCCTATTTCGTGGGCCAGCGTATCAAAAAGTACAGGAAAAGCCGCGGGTATACCATTGAGCAGTTCTCCACCATGATCAAAAAAAGCAAGGCGACGCTGTCCAAGTACGAAAACGGCGCCATCACCATCGACATTGAAACGCTGTACACCATCGCCCAGACGCTGGACATCGACCTGAAATGCTTCATCGACTACCAACCCCCGATCTTCCACTCGGAGCCGTCGCTGCCGAAAAACAGCTACTTCAACCAGTCGCTGGCCTATATGTACTACTACGATGGCCGCATCCGCCAGATGGTGCGCTCCCTGCTGCGGTTCTCCCGCGCCGCCGATCGGGACGGCGTGGATGTGACGCTGTACATGGGCGTGGCGTCCTTCAGCGACCCCGACCGGTGCCAGCACCTGTTTACCGGCGAGATGAAAGCTTACGACACCATCACCCACATGGTGCTGACCAACCAGATCAACGAGGCGGAGAAGATGTACATCTGTATGCTCAATCCCATGCAGAACCGTATGCCTGCCGTGGGTCTGCTGTCCGGTATCGGCTCCTCCCCCTTCTTCGCCCCCATCGCGCTGAAAGCGCTGATCTCCAAGGAACCGCTGGAGGAGGGCGACCGGCTTTTGAACACGGTGAAGCTGGACAAGGACGACTACCACCTGCTGCGGTACTACAACATGATGGTGGTAAACCGCCCCGCCCCCCTGTCGCTGCAATAAGAAAGGCACAAAGGACTGTGAAGCAAAACCGCTTCACAGTCCTTTTTCAGCTTAGCTTCTGCATCTCCCGCCGCAGCCGGAGGATGATGCGCTTCTCCAAGCGGGAGATGTAGGACTGGGAGATGCCCAGCCGGTCGGCCACCTCCTTCTGCGTCAGCTCCTTGATACCGCCAAGACCGAACCGCATGGTGATGATGTCCCGCTCCCGCGGACTGAGGCGGGACACCGCCGTCTGCAAGAGCTGCCTGTCCACGTCCGCCTCGATGGGACGCATGACGATGTCGCTGTCGGTGCCCAGCACGTCGCTGAGCAGCAGCTCTTTGCCGTCCCAGTCGGTGTTCAGCGGCTCGTCGAAGCTGACCTCCGTCCGCTGGGCGCTGTTCTTCCGCAGGTACATGAGGATCTCGTTCTCGATGCAGCGGGAGGCGTAGGTGGCCAGCTTGATGTTCTTGTCGGTGCGGAAGGTGTTGATGGCCTTGATAAGCCCGATGGTGCCGATGGAGATCAAGTCCTCGATGTTGATGCCGGTGTTCTCAAACCGGCGGGCGATGTACACCACCAGCCGGAGATTCCGCTCGATAAGGGTCTGCCGCACCGCAAATTCCCCCTCGTCCAGCCGCGCCAGCAGCTCCGTCTCCTGTTCCCGCGGCAGCGGCGGCGGCAGCGTGTCACTGCCGCCGATATACATGACCTTATCCGGCCTGCGTCTCCCCCGCAGCCAATCCAGCAGATGTTTCAGCCGCTCTCTCCACATGGTGTGCCCTCCTTCCTGCTTCCGCGCCCCACAGGGCGTGATACCCGCCGCCGTCGCTGACCGGCTGTTCCGACAGCGCCACCGGCGTGCGGGGATACCGTTTGCCGTCCACCTCTATGTAGTCGCTTCGCGCCGCCAGCAAAAGACCGCCCTCGGTGCCTACCGCCCGAAAGGGCAGCAGCGTGAACCGCAGTCCCCAGCCCTGCCGGTGGAGACGCGCCATCTTTTCCTCCGGCGGCAGCGGCTGTGACAGCACCTCCGTCACCTCCTGCGGCCACAAATCCTCCGCCGCACGCCGTTCCAGCACCAGCGCCGCACGACCACTGACAGGGTCACGGAGGGTGTTGCCGGTGTCGTGGAGCGCCGTCACCGTCTGGTGTCGGCCATTTATGGCAATCGTGATACGCAACAGCTCACCTCCTCCGTGCCGCGCCGCCTGTCCGAACAGGATGTGGAGCAGTCCATACGCCGCCAGCGCCGTCAGCACCAGCACCGGCCAGCTGATGTCGGCGTAGTAGACCCGCTGCGCCAACCCCTCCGGCGAGCCGAAGGCCAGCCCCAGCGCCAGCACCACCCCCGCCAATCCCGCCGCCAGCAGGAAAAACAGCGCCGTCTGCCTCCCGCCGCCCCGAAACGCGGCCAGCGCCATCACCGCGCCCGCCGCCAGCCGCCCCAGCGGATGCCCCAGCCAGTGCAGCTCCGGCAGAAACACCGCCGATGCGTACACGCCGCCCAGCGCCGCCCACAGCAGCAGCCAGCAGCGGCGCAGCGGCAGCCCTGACAGCCGCGCCGTGGTCAGCAGCAGCAGATAGTCCACCAGCGTGTTCAGCAGAAACACCCGATCTATGTACACCACCGTCACGCCGCTCACCTCTGCCCTATTATACCCCTTGTCCGGCGCGAAAACGGTCGTTTTCGGCGGTGTTGTCCCACGAAAAACAGTGAAAAGCGCCGCCCTTTCGGGCGGCGCTTGCTGCTTTTCGTTGTAATGTATCTTTACTTTACACGCTTTGTCATACGGGCGGCCAGCTCCAACAGGAAGCCGTTGTCCGGCCAATTCTCAATGGCGGCAATGGCTTTGGCGGTGTGTTCCTCCACCGCCTGCTGGCAGCCCTCCAGACCCACCGCGTCCACGAAGGTGGCCTTGCCCTCCGCCTTGTCGGAACCGATGGGCTTGCCGAACACATCCTCGCTGCCGGTGACATCCAGAATGTCGTCCCTGATTTGGAACGCCAGTCCCAGCTCGTCACCGAACGTCCGCGCCTGTCGGCGCCGTTCCTCGCTCATACCGGCGGCCACACAGCCCAGCTCCGCCGCACCGGCGATCATGGCGCAGGTTTTCAGCCGGTTCAGGAACGTCAAACCGTCCTTGTCCGCCACGTCATACACCGTGTCCAGCACCTGACCGCCTACCATGCCGTCGGCACCGGCGGCCCTGGCCAGCACCTCCACGGCGGCGATACGGCTTTCCGCAGGCAGCGGCGCTTGGGCGATCAGCCGGAACGCCTCCGGCTGCAGCGCGTCACCGGCCAGAATAGCCAGCGTCTCGCCGTAGACCTTGTGGTTGGTGGGCTTGCCGCGACGGAGATCGTCGTCGTCCATGCAGGGCAGATCGTCGTGGATGAGGGAATAGTTGTGTACCAACTCCAACGCGCAGCCGTAGGGCAGCGCCTTGCGCCAGTCCAGCCCGCCCAGACGGGCAAATTCCAGCGTCAGCACAGGCCGCAGCCGCTTGCCGCCTGCCAGCACGCTGTAACGCATGGCCTCGTACAGCCGGCCATAGGGCGCATCCGCAGTGAAGAGGCCGCTGAGGTACTCCTCCACCGCCTGACGGTACGTCTCATACTGTCTTTCGTAGTCCATGTCAGTCCTCCACCAAAAAGTCGCTCTCCACCGGCTCGCCGTCGGCGCCCTTCGTCAGCTTGACCACCTTCTGCTCCACGGCGGTCAGCTCACGGCGGCACTGGTTCACCAGCTTCGCGCCCTCCTCAAAAAGCGCCAAGCTCTCGCCCAGCGGTGCGTCGCCCTTTTCCAGCAGCGACACCAGCTCCTCCAAGCGGTTCATATTCTCCTCAAACGTCTTTTTCGTCGCCATGTTGCCTCTCCTTTTCCGTTACTACGCAGGTAAGCCGCCCCTCGGACAGCCGCAATCTGACCTTCTCGCCCGCCTCCACCTGAGACGCGGAACGAAGCACGTCGCCTTTGGCCGTCTGCGCCAGCGCATAGCCCCGCCCCAGCACCCGCAGAGGACTAAGGGCATCCAGCGAGGCGGCAGCGGCGGCCAGCCGTCCCTTCTCCCTGTCCGTTACCGCCTGCATGGCGGCGGCGAGACGGCGCTGGTCGTAATCCAGCCGCATGGCCTTGTCCGACAGCAGCGCAGTGGGATCCTGCAAGACACGCTTCTTCGCCAGTGTTTCCAGCCGCTCCCGCTGGCTCTCCACACGGCGGCAGAGGGCGCGTTCCAGCCGCTGGCGGCTGCTTTCGATCCGGTGGAGCAGCTCCGCCCGATCCGGTACGGCGATCTCCGCCGCATTGGAGGGGGTAGACGCCCGCCGGTCGGCCACAAAGTCGCTGATGGCCACATCCGGCTCGTGACCCACGGCGGAGATGACCGGTATCTCGGAAGCGTAGATGGCCCGTGCCACCCGCTCGTCGTTAAACGCCCACAGATCCTCCAGCGACCCGCCGCCACGGCCTACAATCATCACATCCGCCAGCCGGTGGCGGTTGGCGTAGCGGATGGCACCGGCGATCTCCGGCGGCGCTTCCACGCCCTGTACCCGCACCGGCAGCAGCAGCACTTTGGCGGCGGGATAGCGGCGGCGGAGAATGCGGATCATGTCGTGTACCGCCGCACCGGCCGGTGATGTCACCACGGCGATCCGCTGGGGATAGCGGGGCAGCGGCTTCTTGTGGGATTCGTCAAAAAGCCCCTCTTTCAGCAGCTTTTCCTTCAGCTGCTCATAGGCCACGCTCAAGTCCCCCACACCGTCCGGCGAAAGGCCGGAGCAGTAGAGCTGGTACACGCCGTCTCTTGGATAGACGCCGATGCGCCCCGATGCGACGACCCGCATACCGTTCTCCGGCCTGAACCGCAGGCGCATGGCGCTGCCCTTGAAGAGGACGCATTTCAGTGCGCTTTCGCTGTCCTTCAGCGTGAAGTAGCAATGGCCGGAGGGGTAGACCTTATAGTTGGACACTTCGCCCCGCAGCAGCACGTCCGCCAGCGGCGGTACGTTGTCCAGCAGGTCTTTGATAAAACCGTTCAGCTCGGAAACGGTGAAAATATGGCGCTCCACGTTATCCTCCCCTCTTTTTGCTCATGCGGAAAAGGCAGAGCCTTGGCTCTGCCTTTCGGTTGTCTTACGCTTTCGTCTCCTTGATCTCGCCGCGGACGAAGCTACCCAAAATGCCGTTGATGAACTTGACCACCTCAGGGGTCTCGTACTTCTTGGCGATCTGCACCGCTTCGTTGATGGCCACGCCCTCGGGAATGTCCGACATATAGAGTATCTCGTACATGGCCACACGCATGATGGCCGAGGCCACCAGCGAGATACGCTCGAACCGCCAGCCCTTGGCGTATTTCTCAATGTCCGCGTCCAGCTCCGCACCGTGCTCCGCCACACCGGCGACAAGGCGGGAGATATAGTCCCGCTGCTTGGTGTTGGGGGCTTCCTCATAGAGGTCATCCTCCTCCGCCAGCACCGCGAAACGTTCGGCGCTGAGCTGCTGGGCGAGGAATTCCTCCACCGGCAGCTGGGTAAAGCTCAACTCGTAGGCGAGATGCATGGCGATCTCGCGGGCGGTATTCCGTGTCATAAGCGTACAGTCCTTTTCTCTCGTCTCTTGATACAGCCTTAGTTGAAGCTGATGCCGCCCACGTGGACGTTCACCGCCTGCACCTTAAAGCCGGTCATGCCCTCCAGTGCGGTGTGGACGGTCTTTTGCACCTTCTTGGCCACCTCGCTGATGGCGCTGCCGTAGCGCACCACGATAAAGAGGCTGATGACCATATCCTCGCCGTCCAGCTCCACGCGGACACCCTTGGCCGTCAGCTTCTTGCCGCCGGCACCGGCGCTCATCAAGCCGCTGACGCCCTCAATCTCCAGCGCCGCATTGACAGCGATGGACGCCAGCACATCCTCGGCGATCTGGATAGTGCCGGTTTCCTCCTGATGGATCATGTATTCCTTATTTTCAGCCATGGTCGGTAGTTCTCCTCACAGTTTTCATTGGTAACGTATCGCAGTTTTCCAACTATGGATTATACCATTTTCCTGCGGGAAATACAACACTTATTTTCCGCTGTCGGCTTCCATGATCTTGATCTGGTCGGCGGTGTAGCTGGTTTCGGCGATAACGATGTCCTTGATCCGCGCCACATCCGCCGTTTCCAGCCCCTCCGGTGCAGACACCACCACGCTGATGGAGTCCGCTCCCATGAAGGCCACGCAGTCGCTGTACCCCTTGGCCACCACCAGATTTTCGATCTGCGCCTCCGCCACCGTGTAGCCTGCCAGCACCTGTAATGTTTCCGCTGCCTCGTTGAACACGTCCTCCGAAGCGTTCTCCTCCGCCTTGGCCTCCTCCAGCATACTGATGGCGGTGTCCCGCGCCTGTTTGCGGCTCAGCCTCGCCATGGAGAAGTAATCCTCGCCGCTGACCTCCGCCGCGTCCTCTGCACCCACCGTCTCGCCGTTGACCAGCGTGGACTGTCCCAGCACCTTGGAGGTGTCCGCCACCTCGTCGGTATACCGCCAGTTGAGATACACCGAGGTACCCACCAGCACCACCACCGCTGCCGCCACCGCACGCCGCTTCCAAACCTGCTTCATACTGTTTTTCCTCCCGTTTTATGTCAATTTTTCCACTTGACTACCGAAATCTTGTCGCTGCTCAGCCCCGTCAGCACCGACACCGTCTCGATGACCGCCAGCCGCACGCGGCTGTCCCCTGCGCCCTGACAGACCACCACCGCCCCCTGATAAATGGGACAGCGCCGCTCCGTCACCACCACCTCCTGCTGGCCGCTGCCGCGGCTGACGGTCAATATCTGCCGCTCCTGCCGCGTATCGCCGCCGGTGCCGCGGCTGGTGCTGCTGTCCTGAGCCAGTGACAGCGTCTCCCCGCTGCGCAGCGTCAGCATGACCCGCACCTTTCCCACGCCGTCCATGCTGCCGATGAGCTGCTCCATCCGCGTCTCCGTCTCGGTGAGGGAGTAGGTCTCCCCCTCCGCCGCCGGTTCCTCTGTGGGCGCATCACCGCCGGTGGGCAGCAGCAGGATGACCACCCCTGCCAGCGCCGCCAGCAGCGGCAAGCGGTACTTTTTAAGGCTTTCCCTCACCTGTTCCGCCTTCATCCTGTCACCTCCCCTGTCCAGTGCTGGTGTCCTTCCCCGATGTCCAGTTCCTCCGCCATCCACCGGCTCAACGGCTGGTGGTACGGTGTGTCCAGCGTCACCTCCGCGGGATAGGGCACGCCGTCACGAAGCTGCGCCGTCACCTGTGCCGTGCAGGGCACGCCCAGCGCGTCCCCCTTGGCGGTAATATATGCGGCGGTCTTTTCCTCTATGAGTGCTGTCAGCGTTTCCGTGGTGGTTTGGCTGTATTCCTCCGTCAGTGCCTCGATCTGGGTGCGGCAGTCGTCGTAGGAGACGGCGAAGTCCGCCCCGTCCCAGTCCGTCAGCGGCCGCAGGATCACCAGCAGCAGCAAAAGGCCGCCGATGCCCCGTCCCACTGTGGCCATCCGTCCCTTAGGCAGCAGCGCATACAGCGCCGACAGCGCCATCCCCGCCGCCACGATGCCCAGCAGCCACGTCCGCAGAAAATCACCCATCACGTCACCACCACCGATACAGAGGATAGGATGGAGATGAGCAGCAGCAGCGCACAGCTCCCTGTCATCCCCAGCATGAGACCGAAGGCGGAGCCCAGTGCGTCGATGAGATCGCCCAGCGTCCCCTCCGTCACCGTTCCCGCCAAAAAGGCGGCCAGCTTATACACCAGATACTGCACCGCCATGGTGAGGAACGGCGTTACGCAGACAGCCAGCACCGCCAGCATACCCGCTACGCCTACGGCGCTTTTCAGCATCCCCGCCCCTGCCAGCACCGTACCGGTGGCGTCGGAGAGGATAGCGCCCACTACCGGAACGGCGGTGGAGATGGCGCTGCGCGTCATTTGCAGCGTCAGTGCGTCCACCGCTCCTGCCGCCGCACCGGTAAGGGAGAGAAAGCCGGTAAAGGCCAGCATGATGCCGGTCAGCGCCCAGGTGACGCACTTGCGGATGCCGCTGCCGATCTTTTTCAGGCTGTGCCCGGGTACCATGGCCTCCGCCGCCGATGCCACGATACAGCCGTACAGCAGCGGCAGCAGCCATTTTCGGATCACCGACAGCAGCAAATTGGTGAAGAACACCGTGGCCACCTGCCGCGCTCCCGCCGACACGGTGCCGCCGGAGGCCGCCACCGCTGCCGCCAGCGTCGGCAGCAGCGCCTTGGCGCACACGTCCAGCTCCTCCAGCGTCTCCACCCCCAGCCCCATCATCTGCCGGAAGTCCCCTGCCGCCGTCAGCGTGATGGCCATGGCACCGGCCATAGAGACGTAACGGGGCACTGCGCCGCCGTCCGCCGCGGCAAAGAAGCCCTCCGCCATGCTGCACAGCAGCACCACCCCCAGCAGCACCGCGCCGCCGCCCAACTGCTGGCGCACCGCCGTTTTCAGAAAGTCCGCCGCCTTGTCCCCCAGCGACCGAAGCCCCGCCCACAGCCACGTCTCCGGCGATTTCTCCTCCGGCAGCCATTCCGCTACCTCCGGCGGGATGACCTCCGTCACCTCCTGGGGCAGCTCCACCGCCCACGCCCACGACAGCGCCAGCAGCGCCGCCGCTACAACAGCGAGCGCAGCAAGTCCCATGCGGAGCGAAACAGGGGCAGCGACACCAGCAAGGCGCTGAGTGCGCCGGCGGTCTCCAGCGCGGAGGCGATGGCGCTCTCCCCTGCGTCGCGGCACAGGTCGGAGCCTGTCCGGCAGATGAGGGCGATGGCGATGGTCTTGACCACCGGCAAAAAGAGCGCCGAGGGCAGCGACGCCCACTGGGCGGCCTCCTGCAAGAACGCCCACAGCGTCCCCAGCGGCTCCACTAACAGCGCCGCCGCAGCGCCGCACACCGCCACCGCCAGCACCAGCGCCATATCGCCGCCGCTGCGCCGCAGCAGCGCACTCAGCAGCGCCCCTACGAGACACAGCGCCGCGATCTGTACCGCCAACTCCATACTTCACAGCGAAAACAGCGTCTTGACCAGTTGGAACAGGTCGCTGATCTGCTGCACCAGCATCATCAGCACCACCACCAAGCCCGCCAGCGTGGTCATCAAGGCCTGTTCCTCCCGCCCGCTGCGCACCAGCAGCAGGTTCAAAACGGCCACCAGTATGCCGATAGCCGCGATTTTGAAGATCAGATCAACATCCATTCGGTTCCCTCACAGCAGTAAAATTATGACCAGCAGCGCCGCTGACACCACCGCCGCCCCCTGCACACGGCGCTGCTGGCGGTCAAGCTCCTGCCGCCGCTGGTGGAGACGCGCCAATTCCTCCCCGCCCCGCTTCAAGGACGCCTGTAACCGCTCACTGTCGCCGCCCAGCGTCACACGGCAGAGGATGTCCGCCGTCTCTCTGTCCGAAAGTGCCGTAAAAGCGTTATTCCATGCGGTATGTAAAGGAATACCACCTTGCAGTTTGTTCTCTATCTCGCTAAAGTATTTCCCGCACCAGGGACGGTCTTTCAGCATGGAAAGCAGCGCCGTCAGGGGCTTTTTCTCCCAGCGGATGGCGGTCTCCATGTCCTCCAGCGCTTGCCGCAGCGCCCACACCAGCGCTTGCCGCACCGCCTGTCTCCGCCGCGCCTTTACAAGGACGTAAACGGCGGCAAACAGGATGGCGCCGCTGCCCAGCAGCGCCCTCACAGCGGTTCCGTATCGTAGCGCCGCTGGCCGTCCGCCACACGGATGGTGACCAGTCGGCGGAACACGGCTGCCTGTTCCAGCAGGCGAAAGAGGGGCTTTCGCCGCAGCTCCTCGCCGTCCAGCGCGTGGATGGTGGCCAGCAGCGCCACACCGCAGTTGGCCGCCGCCGTCATGGCGCGGATGTCCTCCTCCGCCGTGATCTCGTCCACGGCGATGACCTGCGGGTTGGCGGAGCGCACCAACAGCGGGATGCCCCACGCTTTGGGACAGCCGTCCACCACGTCGGTGTGGAACCCCACCTCCAACTGGGGCACGCCACGGTACATCCCCGCCAGCTCGCCCCGCTCGTCCACCACCCCTACCCGCAGCGGCGGGTGGGTCTCGTCGCCATTGGACAGTGCCGTGATCATCTCCCGCAGCAGTGTCGTCTTTCCGGCACCGGGCGGTGCGGCGATGAGGGTGCTTTGGAACGTGTCGCCCAGCAGCGGCGGCAATCGGTCGCCCAACTCCGACACCTGCCGGCTGATACGCACCGTGGCGGAGGACACGTCCCGCAGATTGACGCCGATCCCCTCCCGCAGCACCACCGTGCCGCACAGTCCCACGCGGAAGCCGCCCCGCCCGATGAGATAGCCCTTGCCCATGGTTTCAGCGGCGGCGTAGCGGGAATAGCCCGTCACCGTGTCACAAAGCTGTTCCAGATCCGCCTGCGTCACCGTCTGGCGGGGCAGCTCGTCACTGACCAGCAGCTCCCCCTCCGGCGTCAGAATGGTCATCGGCCGCCCTATCCGCAGCCGAAATTCCTCCGCCCGCGCCTTTCGGTGATCCGGTACGCGGTGCGCCAACTGCTGCCACCGCGCCGGCAGCAGTTCCAGCGCCTGTTCGTACCGCCCAATGGCATACCCTAACTCCATCCCCTCGCCGCCTTTCCCATCGTTTACCCCACTATATGGATGCTCGTCCCGATTTAGAACAGCGGCCACCGTGTAGTTTTATGCAAAAAATCCCCCGCGCCGGTTGGCACGGGGGAGAAACAGCGTTTATTTACGGTTTGCACAGCAGCTCGATCAGGCTGCCGTAGAGCTTTTCCGGCTCTTTTTGGAACCGGTCGCAAAGCTGCTGGGCGCTGGCTTTGTCCGTCACCATCAGTTCCAGCGCCATCAGACTGTCTACGTCGTCCTTCAGGTGGAGGGACACGGTGTAGGTGCCGTTGTCCCGCTGGGTCACCTTGCTCTGTACCTGTGAGCGGCGCAGGGCGGCCTTGTTGTAGGCGGCGATGTTCCTGTCGGAAAGCTGCCGCACGGAATAGGGCAGACTGCTCTCGCAGATGCGGCTGTTCCGCTTGCCCTTCTCGGTGATGAGATACCGTCCGTCCTCCGTCAGGCGCAGATGCTCCGTCTTGACCAGGTCGTTCAAACACTCCGCATAGTCGAAATAGTCGATACCCGCGTCACACATGGTCATATCCTGCATGGCGGCGTCGTCCGCCGGTTCGCTGAGTCGGGCGGCGATATATAAAATGAGGAACTTGATCTCCAGCTTGTCCCGAATGAAGCCGATCTCCATAGAGCGCCCTCCCTTCTTGATTTGCACTTATAGTATACCATTTTTTCCTGATTTTGTAAAGGGAAAGCCGCGCCTGTGCGCGGCTTTCCCCTATCGTTAGTGGCAGGCGCAGTAATTGCGGGTGCTGTTGTAGTCGTTGGGCGTCTCCACCGAGTTGGGCGGGAAGAATTCGCTGAGAGGGAACGCCACGCTGCGGAACAGCCCGCAGGGATCCTCCTGACTGTCGCAGCCGCACTCGCACTGAGGCACGCAGTAGTCGTACACCGGCACCAGCAGTTGGGTGTCCCGTTCCAGCCGCACCAGCGTGAACTGCCCCAGCGTCACATAGATACGCCGGTTCAGCGTGCCGCCGTCAAACACCAGCTCACCGCCGAAGCTCTGCGCCACGAAGGAGGGAATTTCGGCCACGCAGCCGCACTCCGCCGGCGTGGTAGGCAGCGGCGTCTCCGCCACTCGGGTGCTGAGGACGATGGGATCCACCGCCTCCACCACCGCCACCGGCAGGTTGGTGCGCATACGGCCAGGAACGTCCAGTTCCTCCAGCACCGTGTCGGAGGAGAAGATCTTGGCGTTGCCCTCGCTGCCAAAAAGGATGGCGCGCTTGTCAAAGACGCACAGCCCCTCCACCTCCGTATAGCGGGGCGTTCCGGTGCAGACCTGCAGCGTGACGCGGTAGAAAAACCGCATATCCACGGAGTAAAACCCCCGATTGAACGTCACCGGCTCCACGTCGGTGTAGACGTACAGCAGCTCCGCCGCGCCGCCTTTCAACATCTGGGACGCGGACAGCACCTCCTGCGCCGCCACGGTGGGATAGAAGCGCAGATCCTCCACGCAGTCCTTATCCCGACAGGAATCGAAGATCTTTCGTGTATGGATGCACACGGATTCACGGACGCTGCTCAAATCGCAGACCGGCCCGGGCATAGTCGTTTCAGGCATGGTATGACCTCCCCATAAGTAGTGAAAGATGAGCTCTTTCATTACAGTGTATGTGAGGCGCAAAAAAGAGGTGCGGCCACCGCACCTCTTTCGCTGTCAGTTCTCTTTCTTCCGCAGTACCACGTTTTCCTCGCCCAGCCATTCGCGGCACTCCCGCAAAAAGGCAGGGTGATCGAGACAGAACGCACCCAGCAGCTTGCCGGTGTCCGCTATGCGGATCTTCACCGGCGTCTTGCCCTCGAACATGGTCATCACCAGCCGGATGTGGGCAAAGGCGGGGTCGTCCAGACTGGCTACCCGCAGGTAGATGGCCGCCGTGTCGCTCTCCGCCTCCCCTGATGAGGGCAGACTGGCCACGCCGGTTTCCAGCGGGTACAGCGCGTCACACATGATCTGAGGCGGCTTTTCGTCGCGGATGCTGATCCGTCCCCGCACCAGCACCGCCGTGTTGGCGGCCATGTAGCTGCCGCAGCGGTCGATGACCTTCTGGAAGCACAGCAGCTCCATGGAGGCCGTCTCGTCCTCCAGCATCACATAGGCCATAAGGGTGTTGTTCTTGGTGGTGCGGGTCTTGCTGTACGCCACGATGCCCGCCACGATGACGCTCTGCCCATCGAAGAAGCGGTTGTTGCCCTCCTCGCTGGCGAAGTCCTGCAAAATGTCGTTGATGGCCACCGCCCCCACCTGCGACACCGCATGGCGGTAGCTGACCATGGGATGACCGGACAGGTACAGTCCCGTCACCTCCCGCTCCATCTGCATACGCTCGTTGGCGGAATACTCGGGGATGTCCGGCATCTCCACCTTGGCCGCCGTAACACCGGCGCTGCCGCCAAGACCGAAGAAGTCCAACTGCCCCTCCACGTTCCGTTTCCGCACGGCGCCGATGGAGTCCAGCACCGTCTCGTAGACGGCGATGAGCTGGGAACGGCGGTCGCCCATGCTGTCAAACGCGCCGCTGCGGATGAGGTTTTCCACCGCCCGCTTGTTCATCTCGGTGCAGTCGTACATCCGCTCGCAGAAGTCCTGGAACGAGGCGAAGTCGCCGCCGCTCTCCCGCTCCCGCACCACCGACTGGATGAAGCCGCGGCCGATGTTCTTGATGGCCACCAGTCCGAAGCGGATGCCCTCCGGCTCCACGGTGAACCGGTCGCTGGAACGGTTCACGTCCGGCGGCAGAAGCTGAATACCGCAGTCGCGGCATTCACCGATGTAGCCCGCCACCTTGTCGGAGTTGTCCAGCACGCTGGTCAGCAGCGCCGCCATGTACTCCTTGGTATAGTGGCACTTGAAATACGCCGTCTGATAGGCCACCACCGCATAGCTGACGGCGTGGGCTTTGTTGAAGGCGTAGTTGGCGAAGTCGTAGATCTCGTCGTAGATGGCCTGTGCCGTGGCCTCGTCGATACCGCCTGCGACACAGCCGGCAATGCCCCGCTCCGGATCGCCGTAGACGAAGGCGTGGCGCTCCTTTTCGATCTCCTTGGCCTTCTTCTTGCTGATGGCGCGGCGCACCATGTCCGCCTGTCCCAGCGAGTAGCCGCCCAGCTCCTGAAAAATGCGGATGACCTGCTCCTGATACACGATGCAGCCGTAGGTGACGGACAGAATGGGGATCAGCTTGGGATGGCGGTACGTCACCAGCTTGGGGTCGTGCTTACAGGCGATAAAGCGGGGGATGGAGTCCATGGGGCCAGGGCGATACAGGGCGATGACGGCGGTGATGTCCTCGATGCTCTGGGGACGCAGTCCCACGCACACGCCGGTCATGCCGCTGGATTCGATCTGGAATACACCGGCGGTCTGGCCGCGGGAGATCATGTCGTAGGTCTCCGCGTCGCCGTCCTCGATCTGAGAGAGGCTGAAATCGGGGTTGGTTTTCTGTACCAGCTTCACCGCGTCGTCCAGCACCGTCAGGTTCCGCAGACCCAAAAAGTCCATTTTCAGAAGTCCCAGCTCCTCCAGCGTCGTCATGACGTACTGGCAGACCACCGCGTCATCGTTGCGGGCGAGGGGGACATACTCATACACCGGCTTCTTTGTAATGACCACGCCGGCGGCGTGGGTGGAGGCGTGGCGGGGCATTCCCTCCAGCGCCATGGCGGTGTCGATGAGCTTTTTGACCTTGGGATCCTCGCGGTACATATCGCCCAGCTGCTTGCTCAGCTTCAGGGAGTCCTTCAGCGTGATGTGGAGCGCCCCGGGGCCTGCCGGTACCTGCTTGGCCACCGCGTCCACCTCGGCATACGTCATGTTCAGCGCCCGCCCCACGTCACGGATGGCGGCACGCGCCGCCATGGTGCCGAAGGTGACGATCTGCGCCACATGGTCGTCGCCGTACTTGCGGCGGACGTAGTCCACCACCTCACCACGCCGCGTGTCACCGAAGTCCATGTCGATATCCGGCATGGAGACACGTTCGGGGTTCAGAAACCGCTCGAAGTACAAATCGTACTTCATGGGGTCGATGTCGGTAATGCCCAGGCAGTAGGACACCATGGAACCGGCGGCGCTGCCGCGCCCTGGGCCAACGGGGATATCCTGACTGCGGGCGTAGCGGACGAAATCGGAGACGATGAGGAAATAGTCGGTAAAGCCCATCTTCTCGATCATGTCCAGCTCATAGGTCAACTGCTTGCGGTACTCCGGCTTCGTCTCACCGTAGCGGCGGGCAAAGCCCTCGTCACAGAGCTGGCGGAGGTAGGTAGGCGAATCGTACCCCTCCGGCAGCTGGAACTCCGGCAAATGGTACTTGCCGAAGGTAAATTCCAGTTGGCAGCGGTCGGCAATGCGCTGGGTGTTCTCCACCGCATCGGGATAACCGGAAAACAGCTCCTCCATCTCCTCCGTGGAGCGGAGGTAGAAGTTCCGCGGCTCGTAACGCATACGGTTCTCATCGTCCACCGTCCGGCCTGTCTGGATGCACAGCAGCACGTCATGGCTCTCCGCATCCTCGGGGCGGAGATAGTGGGCGTCGTTGGTACACACCAGCGGGATGCCGGTCTCACCATGAAGCCGCAGTAATTGCCGGTTCACCTCCGTCTGATCGGCGATGCCGTGATCCTGCAATTCAAGATAGAAATCGTCCTCCCCGAAGATGTCCCGCATGGTCAATGCGTACTCCTTCGCCCCCTCGTAGTCGCCGTTCAGCAGACGGCGGGGGATCTCACCGGCGAGGCACGCCGACAGGGCGATAAGCCCCTCGGAGTGCTGGCGCAGCAGGTCAAGGTCGATACGGGGACGGATGTAAAAGCCCTCGATGTAGGCCTGAGACACCATGTAGGACAGATTCCGGTAGCCGGTCTCGTTTTTGCACAGCAGCACCAGATGGCGGGATTCCGTGTCGAACTCATGCTGCTTGTCGAACCGCGTCCGCCGCGCCACATACACCTCACAGCCGATGATGGGGTGGATGCCCTCCTTCTGACAGGCGCGGTAAAAGTCCACCGCGCCGTACATGACGCCGTGGTCGGTGATGGCGCAGGCATTCTGCCCCATCTCCTTTACCAGCGCCGGCAGGTCGCGGATACGGCAGGCGCCGTCTAAAAGGCTGTATTCCGTATGGACATGAAGGTGTACGAAGGACATGGCTCGCCCTCTCTTTCCCGCTTAGTTCTGTTCTTCCAGCATATCGCACAGCAGCTCTGCCGCCGTGACGATCAGCGCGCCGCACCGACTGTCGCCCGCCAGTGCCAGCGCCGTTTCGGAGGGATGGGGATCGTCGTCCGCCAGCAGCTCACGGCAGTTCAGGTGGTGATACCGCTCCTGAAACCGGCGGTGATACTCATGCGCCAGCTGGGTGGAATAGGGCTTGTCCCCTGCCGCCTTCGGGTCGGCGCAGCCCAGCACCATCAGTGCCGCGTTCACCGCGCCGCAGAGACTGCCGCACCGTGCGCCGCCGCCGAGACAGGCACCTACGCCCAGCGCCTGTTCCTCGCTCATACCCAGCTTGTCGCAGAACGCGGCCAGCATGGCCTGAGCGCAGTTGGCGCCGTTTTTATGGAAGCGGACGATGGCCGC
The DNA here is from genome assembly GCA_964613205.1 of uncultured Oscillospiraceae bacterium. Lineage (GTDB taxonomy): Bacteria > Bacillota > Clostridia > Oscillospirales > Oscillospiraceae > Vescimonas. The sequence goes on along the minus strand of CAZTHY010000001.1, from coordinate 7,796 downwards.
GCTTCGCTCTTCTCTCGTCATCATAGTTCTTTTGCCTCCTCCAGCAGTTTTCTCATACGGTGGTTCATGCAGGATTTCGTCACCGGCGGGTCGCACCACTGTGCCAGCTCCGCCAGCGAACACTCCGGATATTCCAGTCTCATTTCCGCCGTCTGCCGCAGCTTTTCCGGCAGTTTCTCCCACTTGGCGCTGCCGCGCAGCCGCTCGATGGCGGCACATTGCTCGTGGGCGGCCGCCAGCGTCTTGTTCACGTTGGCCATGTCGCAGTTCATGGCGCGGTTGATGCCGTTGCGGATGGACTTGTCCACCTTGGCGGTCATGATGTCCATAGCCGCCGCCGGTGCGCCGATCTTCGTCAAAAAGTCCTCGATGTGTTCCGACTGCTTGAAATACAGCAGCGCGTCGGCACCCCGTTTGACGGCGCGGGGCAGAAAGCCCATCTCCTCCATCAGCGCCGACACCTCACGGCTGGCCTGTCCGTGGTCGGTGGCCAGCTCCAGATGGTACCGCTTCTCCGGATCGGTGACGCTGCCGCCCGCCAGAAACGCCCCCCGCAGAAACGCCGTCCGGCAATGCTCCTCCTCCAAAATGCCGAAGTTCACATGGAGCGCCGTCAGCTGCCGCGGGTCGTAGCCCAGCGCGTTGATGATCCGCTCCAGCTTCTCCTGTTCGCTGATGCCGAAGATCAGCTTCCCTTTGCCGCCTTCCTCTGGCAAGCGGTCAAACTTTACACCGAACGCCTTGTGGAACAGGCGGGGCAGTCGGGCGGCAAATTCGTCGTTTTCCGTGACGATACGCACCTCCGTGGGGGTGAAGGTGTTGCAGTAGAGCAGCACGCCGTAGCATTCGGCTCTGGCGCAGCAGGAACGCTGCAGCGGCAAGCGGCACAGCTCACTTTTCACTTTCGCGGCAAATGATCTCATACGTCTCCCTCTGCCGCGTCAGCGGCTCATATCGCGGTGGCTCTCCGTCACGGAGAAGCCACGGTTCTCTATATACTCCGCCAGCCGGTGCGCCACCGCCACCGACCGGTGGCGGCCGCCGGTGCAGCCTATGGCGATGACCAGTTCCGTCCGCCCCTCCTGCCGGTACTGGGGCAGGAGATAGTCCACCAGCGGTGTCAAACTGTCGAAAAAGGCGGCGGTCTGCCGGTGCTCCATCACATAGTCCCGCACCGCGCCGTCCAGACCCGTCAGCGTTTTCAGCGCCGGTACATAGTAGGGATTGGGCAGGAAGCGCACGTCCAGCACCACATCCGCCTCCGGCGGCAAGCCGTTCTTGAAGCCGAAGGACATGACGTTGACATGGAGCTGCCCCTCCCCCGCCGCGGCAAACAGACTCAGCAGCGTGCTGCGCAGCTTGGCGGTGGAAAAGGCGGAGGTGTCCAGCACCACGTCGGCGCTCTGCCGCGCCGGTGACAGCATCTCCCGCTCCTGCTCGATGGCGCTTTCGATGGACACGCCGCCTACGCACAGGGGATGGCTGCGGCGTGTCTCCTTGTAGCGGTGGATGATGGTCTGTGTGTCCGCCTCCAAAAAGAGCAGCCGGCAGCGGACATTCCGCTCTTTCAGCTTGTCCACCGCGTCGGTCAGGCGGGAAAAAGGCTCTCCCGCCCGCACGTCGTAAACGAAGGCCAGCCGGTCGTAGCGGCCGCCGGAGGCGGCGCAGAAATCGGCAAAGCGCAGCATCATCTCCGCCGGTAGATTGTCCACGGTGTAGTAGCCCGCATCCTCCAAAAAGGTGGCAGCGCGGCTCTTGCCGCTGCCGGAAAGTCCGGTAACGATGAGTATCTCCATGTGTTGCCCTCTCAGCTCTCGTAAGTGTCTCTCAGCGGATGATCTTTACCTCCGGCTCCAGCGTCACGCCGGTGTCCGCCAGTACGCGGCGCTGCACCTCCGCCATCAGCGCCGTCACGTCAGCGCAGGTGGCGTTATTTCGATTGATGATGAACCCCGCGTGCTTTTCCGATACCTCCGCACCGCCTACGGACAGCCCCTTCAACCCGCAGCCGTCGATCAGCGCGGCGGCGTAGTGTCCCGCAGGGCGCTTGAAGGTGCTGCCGGCGCTGGGATATTCCAGCGGCTGGGACGCTTTCCGCCGCGCCATCAGGTCATCCATCCGGCTGCGGATGGCGGCGCTGTCGTCCGCTGTCAGCCGGTACTGCGCCCGCAGTACCACCGCATCGGGGCGGTCGGTCAGCAGACTATGGCGGTAGGAAAAGGCCATCTCCCCCGCCGGTATGCGGCGGATGCCCTCGTCGGGGAACAGCACCTCCACCCAGTCCACCACCTGCGCCATCTCGCCGCCGTAGGCACCGGCGTTCATGCACACGCCGCCGCCGACGCTGCCGGGGATGCCGTGGGCAAATTCCAGCCCCGCCAGCCCCTGCTGGCAGGCAAAGGTAGCCAGCCGCGCCAGACTGACGCCGCAGTCCGCCCGCACCGTGTTTGCGTCCTCGCCTAAATCAAGGCCGTTCATCTCCTTGGTGCAGACCACCAGCCGCTCCACGCCCTCATCGGGGAACAGCAGATTGGTGCCGTTGCCCATAACGAAGGGTCTTGCGCCGCAGTCCTCGGCGAAGGTCAGCAGCAGAATAAGCTGTTCGCCGTTTCTCGGAAACGCCATCCGCCGCGCCTTGCCGCCTACGCGGAACGAGATGTACCGCGCAAGGGGCACGTCCTTTTCATAGGCCATGTCCGGCAGATAGTCCGCTATTTTTTCATCCAAAAGGGTATACCAAGCCATAGATGCCTCCCATGGTGATGTTAAATGACCCGCTTTTTCCGTCCCAGCAGCGCCGCGCCGATCAGTCCCGCCTGATTGCCCAGCTCCGCCTTGACGATACGGGTGCGGCGGGCGTGGCCGCAGGGGATGCTCTCCTGCTCCACACGGCGGCACACCGGCAGCAGAAGCTGCTCGTCCGCCTCGTTGCTGACACCGCCGCCGATGGCCAGCGTGTCTGGCTGGAAGATGTTGACGATGTTGATGATACCGCAGGACAGGTAGTCCACGTATTCCTCGCAGACCTGCTGCCCGATGGGGTCGCCCTCACGGGCAGCGATAAAGGCGGACTGGCCGGACACGCGGCCGTCGTTCTCCGCAATGACCCGCGCCAGAATGCTGTCGGGATGCTCATCACGGGCGGCGGCGGTGATGCGCTTGAGGGCGGTGGCGCTGGCATACTGCTCCCAGCAGCCCCGCCGTCCGCAGGGACAGGGCAAGCCGCCCTGCCGGATAACCATGTGTCCCACCTCGCCGGCCATGCCGTTGCCGCCGTGGTAAATCTTGCCGTTGTGGATGATACCGGCGCCTACGCCGGTGCCCAGCGTCACGGTGACGAACCGCTTGCTCTCCCGCCCTGCACCTACATAGTATTCCGCCAGTGCCGCGCAGTTAGCGTCGTTTTCGATATACAGGGGGATATTCAGATACCGGTGGAACAGCTTTCGCAGCGGTACGTCCCGCAACGGCAGGTTGCAGGTGTAGCAGATGGAGCCGGAGCGGATCTCCACCGTCCCCGGGACGCCTACGCCTACGGAGGCCACGTCGCTCAGCGGCACGCCCGCCGCCTTGGCCAGCTCCTGCGTCAGCGACACCACCGTCCACGCCAGCGATTCCTGATCCACGATAGAGGCCACCTTCATCTTTTGGGTGGCCAGCAGCACGCCGCTCTCGTCGGTCATTCCGGCCTTGAGATTGGTGCCGCCGATGTCGATGCCGATATATTTCATGCGTTGCCCTTTCCGTTTTGCCGCAGCATGGCGTCCACACGGCTGTCAAACTGGGTGACGAAGTCACGGGCGGCGTTGAAGCCGTACTTCATCTGCCGGTTCTTCATGGTGGCGATCTCCACGATACCCGCCAGATTTCGACCCGGGCGGACAGGGATGGTCACCACCGGCAGCTCCACGTCCAGCATGGTGTACTTCTCCTCCCCCAGCCCCAGCCGGTCATAGAACTTGCCGTCGATCCACTGCTCCAGCTGGATGACAAGATCGATCTCCGTGTCGAACTGCACCGCGCCCATACCGAAAAGCTGCTGCACGTCGATAACGCCTACGCCGCGAATTTCGATGTAGTGGCGGATGATCTCCGGCGCGGTGCCGTAGAGGGAGTTGGAAATACGGCGGATCTCCACCGCGTCATCGGCCACCAGCCGGTGACCGCGCTTTAGCAGTTCAATGGCCGTCTCGCTCTTACCGATACCGGAATCGCCCAAGATCAGCACGCCCTGACCGTAAATGTTCATCAGCACGCCGTGGCGGGCGATCTGCGGCGCCAGCATACGGTTTAAGTAGTCGATAAGCTGGCTGGTGACGTCCACCGTAGACTCGCCGGTACGCAGCAGCGTCCGGCCATGCTTCTGCGCCATGGCCACCAGCTCCACCGGTGCGTCCATGCCGCGGGCGATGATGAGGGCGGGAAACTCGTAGCTCATCAGCTTGTTGAACACGCGGCTGCGCTCCGTCTCCGTCATGCGGTCCAGATAGCGCATCTCGCTGCGGCCCAGTATTTGCAGCCGCTTATCGTCAAAATAATCGTAAAACCCCACCAGCTGCAAGGCGGGACGGTTCACGTCGGAGATGGTGACCACGGCGCTGTCGAAGTCCTGCCCCTGATGAAGCACCTCCATGTGGAACACGTCCACCATCTGCTTCAGGCTGGCCGGATTGCGTCTTACCTTTTCCATGCTGCTCCTCCTATCGAAACGGACATAGCCGCTCATTTTACTATTCCTATATTATATATGTTACGGCGCTTTTTCGCAACACTTTCCCTCCGCAAAAAAATTTCGTTTTTTTGTCAAATAATGCTTGCATTTTCAGCGCGTATCTGTTATGATATCAAATGCTTGCAATGCAAGAGGTTATGTTATGACAGCAAGGAGGTGCAACGGATGGCAAAGTGCGAATTTTGCGACAAGGGCGTGACCTTTGGTATCAAGGTGTCCCACTCCCACAGACGTTCCAATCGTCCCTGGAAGCCCAATGTCAAGCGCGTGAAGGCTGTGATCAACGGCACGCCTCGCCATGTGTATGTTTGTACCCGATGCCTGCGTTCCGGCAAGGTTACCCGCGCGATCTGATCGCGTCTGAACTGCACAGATGAAAGCCCTGCGGTATGACCGCAGGGCTTTTTCCGTACCCAGAAGCGCAGCGCAAAAAACGCCCTCGAAAGAGGGCGTTTTGTCGTTTACAGCTCCGGATCCCAGCTTTTCTTCTCGCTCCGCTTCGGCGATTCCTCTCCATCGGGCGGGGTGTACGTCTCGGTGCGGCGGCGGAAATCCAGATAGCGGGTGCCCTGGAACGTCAGCTCACCTACGTCCCCCTCCGCCAGCAAGCCGTACTCCTGACCGGACAGATGCAGCTCCAGCCGGTCGCCGCTTTCAAACTGGAAGGTGGCGTAGTAGTCGGTGAAGGTGCTGGTGTGGACGTGGTTGTCGTGATGGTGGTGGCTCACGTCGGTATTCTGCCGCTTGGCCACCACCGCCGCCTCCACCGTCAGGCGGGGCGAATGATTGTTTTTGTGCCAGGTGGACACACCCCTGACTACCCCGATGATGAACACCACAATGATAACCGCAAAAAACAGGAAGAACAGCGTGTTAAAGGCGCTGAACCCAAAAGCAAATCCCATTTCCCGTCTCCTTTCTTGTCTGTAAAGTGGTTTCAATTTACATCTTCTTTAAGTGCTTGGACGCCATTTTCAGCATCAGCCGCTTGGTGCCCACCTTGTCGAAGGCCACCTCGATCATGGCGTCGTTGCCCATAGGCCGGACGGACACCACCAGCCCCACGCCGAAGGCGTCGTGCTCCACCGTCTCCCCCGACGACAGCTCCAACGTCACCTCCACGGCGGGTCTCGCCTTCTGTGCGGCGGTTTTCAGCGTGGAGGACGGCTTCTGTGGTGCAGCCTTGACCGCTGCGGCGGCGCTGCGGGTGTAGCTGCCGTGGCCGGAATCGTCCCAGCCGCCGCCCCAGCCGTCGTCCCAGCTTGGTTCCACCCGCGGCTGCGGCTTGGACAACCACTGGCTGTTTTCCTCCGGTATCTCGTTGAGGAAGCGGGAGGGCATACAGGACGTGGTGCGGCCATACAGCGTCCGCTGGCGGGCATTGGTCAGCGTCAGATGCTCCTTGGCGCGGGTCATGGCCACATAGCACAGCCGCCGCTCCTCCTCCATCTCCTCGCTGTCGCCCAGCGAGCGGCTTCCCGGGAAAAGTCCCTCCTCCATGCCCACCACAAAGACCAGCGGAAATTCCAGCCCCTTGGCGGAGTGCATGGTCATCATGGTGACGCAGTTTTCGCCGTCCTCCTTGTTGTCCAGGTCGGTGTACAGCGCGATCTCGTCCAAAAAGCCGGACAAGCTCCCCTCGTCCTCCGCGTTCTCCAGATAGGACAGGATGCTGGATTTCAATTCCTCCACGTTTTCCAGCCGTCCACGGCTCTCCAGATCGTTCTTCTCCAGCAGGGCGGCGGTATAGCCGCTGCGGTCGCAGACCATGTCGTAGAACTCCGTCAGCGGACAGGTGTTGACGCTGCGCCGCAGTCCCTCCATCATCTCCGTAAAGGCCATCATGCGGGACGCGGCCAGCTTCAATTCGGGGAACCGATCCGCCTGCCGCAGCACGTCATACAGCGTCATGTTCTGTGTAAAGGCGATAGCTTGCGCCTTGTCCATAGACGCCGCGCCGATCTTCCGCGCCGGTACGTTGATGATACGCCGCAGCCGCAGGTCGTCGGCGGTGTTGTTGATGACCGACAGGTAGGCCAGCATATCCTTCACCTCGGCGCGGTCGAAGAACTTGAGGCCGCCGTAGATCTTATAGGGTATGCCGCTGCGCTTGCAGCCGTATTCCAGCGCGTTGGACTGGGCGTTGGTGCGGTACAGAATGGCGCAGTCGCCCCACCGACCGCCGTGGGTATAGTGGGTCATGATCTCGCCCAGCACATAGTTGGCCTCGTCCCCCTCGTTGAAGGTGGTCTTGATGGTCACCGGATCGCCGGTGCCGTTCTGCGTCCACAGCGTCTTGCCTTTGCGGCTCCTGTTGTGGCTGATGACGGCGTTGGCCGCGTCCAAAATGTGCTGGGTAGAGCGGTAATTCTGCTCCAAACGGATGACGCGGGTGCCGGAAAACTGCTTTTCAAAGCCGAGGATATTGGAAATATCGGCACCACGGAACCGGTAGATGCTCTGGTCGTCGTCACCTACCACGCAGATATTCTGTTTTTCGCCTGTCAGCAGCGCGGCCAGCCGGTATTGCAGCGTGTTGGTGTCCTGATACTCGTCGATGAGGACGTAGCGGAACTTGTTGCGGTAGTAGTCCCGCACCTCTTTCTCCGTTTCCAGCAGCTGCACCGTCTGCCACAGCAGGTCATCGAAGTCCAGCGCGTTGGCATCCCGCAGTTTTTTGTTGTAAAGTGAATATACTTTACCTATCTCGATACGCCTGACATCGTTGATCCTCCGGTACTCCGCAATGAACTCCTCCGGCGTCTGCATATCGTTCTTGGCGCGGGAGATCAGGTTCTGCACCTCTCTCGGCGGAAAGGACTTCTCCTCCAGATTCCGCTCCTTCAGAATGTCCTTGATGACCCGCTTGCTGTCGTCGCTGTCGTAGATGGTGAAGCTGCGGTCGTAGCCCAGCAGGTCGATGTCACGCCGCAGAATGCGGACGCAGGCGGAGTGGAACGTAGACGCCCACACGTCGGCGGCCACGTCCTCCCCCAGCATCTTGCCAAGGCGCTCCTTCAGCTCGTTGGCGGCCTTGTTGGTGAAGGTGATGGCGATGATGCTC